>NZ_JBHUSF010000107.1:0-25159 GCF_042673295.1 Rhodococcus sp. NPDC057014 | reverse complement strand
GGTTACCACCGCGGTGTCTGCGCCGAGGGGCCGAGGTCTAGAAGAAGACCTGCTCGCCGCCGGTGAGGTTGAGAGCGGAACCGGTGGTGAACGAGGCCTCGTCGGAGGCGAGCCAGGCGACCATTCGGCCCATGTCCTCGAGAGTGCCGAAACGTCCGGTGGGGATCCGGGCGTCGAGGTAGTCCTGCATCTTCTGCTCGAGCGTAATTCCTTCGCTCTGAGCGATTTCCGCGAACGACTTCTCCATCATCTCGGTGTGCATGCAGCCGGGGCAGATGGCGTTGACGGTGATGTTGTAGGGCGCCAGCTCTAGCCCGAGGGCCTGCGTCATCAAGATGACAGCCGCCTTCGATGCGGAGTAGACCCCCTCGTTGGGGCGAGCGAGCTTGCCGAGCTGGGAGGCAGTGTTGATGATCCGCCCCGACTTTTGCTCCTTCATCACCCGGGCGGCCGCACGGGAACCGTTGAAGACGCCGCCGATGTTGACGTCCATGGTGCGGCGGAAGTCTTCGTCGCTGACGTCGGCGATTGCACCATAGGTGTAAATGCCGGCGTTGTTGACCATGATGTCCAGGCGCCCGTGCGTCTCGACAGTGGAACCGACCAACTCGTCCACCGATGCCGCACTGGAGACGTCGACCTTGGCGGAGCTGCTCTTCGGGCTGCCGGCGGACTGCAGCGTGGCGGCGGTCTCCTCCGCGCTGTGCAGGTCGGCGCAGACCACGGTGGCACCGCGCCGGGCGAGTTCGACGGCGATGCCCTCACCGAGTCCGCGGCTGGCGCCGGTGACAATGGCGATCTTGTTATCGAGGGTGGACATGGGAAATCCAATCTGGTGTTCGGGTGGGGTGGACTCCTCGGCACGCCGGGTGCACGCAGGAGTTGGGGTGAGGGTGCTATGCGGTGGGCACCGGGGTGGGCTGGTAGGCGAGGAAGCGCCAGCCCTCGTCGGTGTTCTTCCACACCGCCAGGCACCGGTTGCGCAGCTTCTTCTCGCGCCCGCCGGCGGTGATGCTGGCGTTCATCTCACCGATGACGAGCGCGACGTCGTCGACGATCCGGATGAAGTCGATGGGGTGGTCGATGTCGTGATAGACGTAGTAGCCGGACCGCACCTTGTCGAGGTAGGAGTCGAGGCTGTCGGTGTCGCCGGAGGAGTGCGAGTAGGCCAGGTCGGGGTGGCTGAGCTCGGCGAACCGGGCGAGGTCCTGGTCGACGATCGCCCGGTAGCGGGCGTTTTCGAGGTCTCGGATGGTGGTTGTCGCGTCGTGGGTAGCTGTCACGTCGGCTCCTGTGCTGTTCAGGGGTGGGTGTTGTACCGGGTCATCGGCGGGTGGGACGGCCGCCGTGCAGAGCCTGGCCGAGGAGGTGGCGCAGTCCGTTCTCGGTGACCGGGGTCGGGTTCGAGTAGGGGTTGGACAGGACCTCGTCGATGACGGCAGGGAGTTGGGTTTCGCGCACGCCCAGTTCGTCGAGCGAGTGCGGGATCTGCAGTTGCTGCTCGAGTTTCCACAGCGCGGTCGACGGGTCACCGCCGGTGCCGAGGGCCCGCTGGAGCGCGGCGCGCGCGGCCGGGGCGTGGGTTTCGTTGTAGGCCAGCACGTAGGGCAGCACGATCGCGTGGGTCTGGGCGTGCGGCAGGTCGAGGGATCCGCCGAGGACGTGGCAGAGCTTGTGGTGCAGCGACATTGTGGTCGCCCCCAGGCAGGCGCCGCACAGCCACGCGCCGTACAGGGCTTTCGAGCGGGCGTCGAGATCGTCGCCGTCTGCGACCACCGCGGGCAGCGATTCGGCGAAGGCGCGTACTCCCTCTTCGGCCGTCAGCGAGATGATCGGCGAGGCGTCCGGGGCGTAGAGCGCCTCGACGGCGTGCGCGACCGCGTTGAGCCCGCTGGCGGCCGAGATCTCCGCCGGCAGCGTGGTGGTCAGCTGCGGATCGTAGATGACGCTCTGCGGCAGCACCTTCGGATCGCGCCCGGTTTTCTTGCGCCCGTCGCGGGTCAGCCCCCAGATCGGGGTCATTTCCGAGCCGGCGTAGGTGGTGGGGATCGCGATGATCGGCAGCCCATGTTCGAGGGCTATCGCCTTGCCGAGGCCGATCGAGGAACCGCCACCGATCACCACACAGCTGTCCGCGCCGAGTTCGCGGGCCCGGTCCCGGGCGCGATCCGCGGTCTCGACCGGAACATGCATGCGAGCCTGGTCGAACACGCCGGCACCGCGATCACCGAGGTGATCCATGACGAGATCGGCCAGGTGGTTCTGCTCGGGGGTGCACAGGACCAGCGCCCGGCTCAGCCCGAGGCGGTCGAGTTCCTCCCCGACCTTGGTCACCGCGCCGACCTCGAAGCTCACCCGCATCGGCAGGGCCTGGTAGTGGAAGGAGTTGGTGAACGTCACGGTCGGACTGCCTCTCGTACCTCGGTTGCGGGCTCTCGTACGTCGGATTCGAGCAGGGTCACACCGAAATGGACCGTGCGGAAGGGATTTTCGAACCCGAGTTCGCGGGCGCGGTCCGGGTCGTCGACCACCGGAAACTCCCGGATCAGGCTCTCCTTCACCCCGAAGACGACATCGGAGTCGATATAGGGTGTGCCGTCGACGAACAGGTGGGTGGTGACCGGTTCGTGGCCGGCGGCGGTGACGATGAAGTGCACGTGCGCCGGCCGGTTGGGATGGCGGCCGGTGATCGCCAGCAGCTCCCCCACGGGCCCGTCGTCGGGGATGGGGTAGTACCGGGGAACGATCGAGCGGAACCAGAACTTGCCCTCGTCGTCGGTGGTGAACAATCCGCGCAAGTTCAGTTCCGGCTGGATGTCGGGTTGCTGGACGTCGTAGAAGCCTTCGGCGTTGGCCTGCCAGACGTCGACGCTCGCCCCGGCCAGGGGGGTGCCGTCCGCGCTGCGGACCTGTCCGGTGACCAGGCAGGGTTCGCCGCCTTCGTCGAGGGCGATGGTGTCGCCGAGTTCGCGCGGCGGGGAGTCGACCATGTGGAACGGGCCCAGGACGGTCTGCTCGGTGGCGTGGTCGAGGGCGCGGTGGTTGATCGTCTCCACCAGCATCGACACTCCCAGTACGTCGGAGAGCAGGATGAACTCCTGCCGGACGTTGTTGCAGGTGTGACCGGTGCGGGTGAGGAATTCGATGCCCTTGTTCCACTCGTCTTCGGTGAGCTGAACGTCTTTGACGAAGTCGTGCAGGTGGTGGATCAGGGAGGTGAGTACCTGCCGCAGCCGGGGATCGGTGTCGGCTCCGAGGCTGTCGATCACCACCTCCGCCGAGCGTCCTTCGGTGAACAGTCCACGATTGGTCATCGGTTCAACTCCTTTCACGGTGCGGTGTAGCCGCCGTCGACCGGCAGTTCGATGCCGGTGACGTAGCTGGCCTCGTCGCTGGCGAGGAACAGTGCGCCATAGGCAATTTCGCGGGGATTGGCAGCACGCTTCATCGGGGTTGCGGCGATCACGTCGGCGGTGATCGCGTCGTCCTGAGCGTCAATCATCGGGGTGCTCGCCAGACCCGGATGCAGGGAATTGACCCGGATGCCGTCCCCGACGTACGACAGGGCGGCGTTCTTGCTCATCATCCGCACCGCGGCCTTACTGGCCTGGTAGGCCGAGACCCCGGCGGCGCCGACGATGCCCCAGATCGACGAGACGTTGACGATCGCGCCGGAGTGCTGAGCCTGCATCGTCGGCAGGACCGAACGCATGCCGTAGAAGACCCCGGTCTGGTTCACCGCGATGATGTTGTGCCAGTCGTTGAGGTCGATCTTGTCGATCGCCTCGTAGGAGCCGACGAGGCCGGCGTTGTTGACAAGGATGTCGATACGCCCATGGGCGGCGATCACCGAGTCGACGAGCCCCTGCCAGCTGTCGAGCTGGGTGACGTCGAGTGAGGTGAAGGTGATGTTCGGGTGATCGAACGGCTCCGGCTCGCGCAAGTCGCCGACCACCACCCTCGCGCCTTCCTCGGCGAACAGTTCCGCCGTGGCGCGGCCGATACCGCGGGCCCCGCCGGTGACGATAGCTACCTTCTGTTCCAACCGCGCCATTGCGATGTCCTCTTCTTTCAGTGTTCGGTCGTTATCCGGTCAGGTCAGCGCAGGTACTTCATCGACGCTTCGTAGGCGGCGGGAACGGCTTCGCTGATCGGGAGCTTGCGGTACGCGGCGGACAGGATCTCCACCCCGTAGATGCCGTCGTAGCCGGTCTTACGGATGGCGTCGACGAAGCCTTGGACGTCGAGTTCGCCCTCACCGGGGAGCCGGCGACCGTTGAAGGTGTCGGCGATGAGGTCACCTTCGAACGTCAACGGGGCATCGTCGAGTTCGACATCGAAGATGTACTTCGCCGGGATCTCGGACAGGGTGTCGAAGTCGACGCCGGCGCGCGCGACGTGCCAGATGTCGAGCAGCAACCCGCCGGCGGGGTGATCTGCCTTGGCGATGAATTCGAGTGCCTGCTGCGGGGTCTTGACGTTGACGAACGGCATCGGCTCGAACACCACCGTGGTTCCCGCGTTTGCAGCGTCGGTGGAGAGCTTCACGAACTCGGCCGCCATGTGGTCCGCGTCGAATTCACCACCGCTGAAGTCGCCGCCGACCTTGATGTGGCGGGCGCCGAGGGCCTCGGCCGCTCGGAACATGTTCGCGCGAATCTCGTCCGCGGCGCCGCGACGCTCGTCGGTGAGGAACCAGTTCTCCAGGAACTCGAGTTCGAGGTGGGCGATGCCGTTGTCGGCGAGCATGGTCTTGACGGTGGGGAACCCATACTGCTGTTCGGCATCGAGAAGATCCAGGTAACCAATGCCTACACCGGTGAATCCTGCCTTCGCGGCCACCTCGATGCGCTCATGGAAGCTATGCGGACTGCGATCGTTCTCCGCGTTGCCGGCGTCGGCATCACCGGCGGTCGTCCACGTGCCCGCGATCAATTCGATCTTGCTCATTATCAATTCTTCCTTCCAGAGAGGGTTGCATGGATTGCGTCCTGCGGCGGTGCGCAGGTTCACGACGATGCCAGACCGACCAACTCGGTAATTCATCATGGCTTAATTTTGTGACTCCAATCATGCAAGTCGTGTAGTGTGATTGTCAACATCAGGCGATGAACTGCGGTGTTGCACGTCGGCCGAAGTTAAGCCAGAGTGGATATCGAGTGTCAGACACACAGAACGGGGCACAGTGATGGAAGAGGAAATTGGCGTCGCCTTGAAGCGGGCACGCCTGGACAAGAAACTGTCACTGCGCCAGGTCGCCGATCAGCTCAGCATCTCCACCAGCCTGCTCTCGCAGGTGGAGAACGGAAAAACCCAGCCGTCGGTGAAAACACTGTTCGGTCTCGCGACCGTGCTCGAGGTCTCCCTCGACCAAATAGTGTCCGGTCGCAGCGGTCTCGACATCGAACTCCCGCAGGACCGCGACGCCGCGGCCGGTATCCAGCGCGCCGCGGACAACCCCGTCCTCGAAATGGAGAACGGAGTCACCTGGCAGCGCCTGGCCACCGGAGGTCACACCGAGATCGAACCGCTCTACGTCACCTACGAGGTCGGCGCATCCAGCTCCGTCGACGGCAAACAGATGCGCCACGACGGAGCCGAATTCGCCTACATCCTCGAAGGCACCCTCCGGCTCCGGCTCGACTTCGACGAACACGACCTGCGCCCCGGCGACTCGTTCTGCTTCGACTCGAGCCGGCCTCACCTGTTCTACAACCCGGGCACGGTCCCCGCCCGCGGCGTCTGGTTCGTCTTCGACAGCGCGACCCCCACCGCCGACGTCAAATCGCTGCTCGAAGCGATGCGGACCGTCAACGGAAGCAGCCAGGGCCGCACCCATCTGCCCACATTCAGGTAGTACCTGCCTGCCTGCCTGTCCTCACACCCCGGACGATCGCAACTGCCGGTTCGTCACCTTCACCGACGTTGAGGGTGTCCTAGGGCCGCGTGTTGTGCGCACCGCATCCCACGAATGACCGTCCAACGGTGCGCATATCTGTCGTTTTTCGAGAGGAACCTCCTCGATGCCCCGAGCCGATACCTTCCCGGCCACCGAGAGCCGTGCGGCCATGCCAACCTGGCTCGTGCTGCTGATCGCAACCGCCTGCGCGGTAGTGGTCGCCAATCTCTACTACGCACAGCCACTAGTCGGCGAGATCAGTGCATCGCTCGGCCTGTCTGCACAGTCGGCTGGACTGATCGTCACACTCACCCAGATCGGCTACGGCCTGGGACTTCTCCTTGTCGTGCCGCTCGGTGATCTCTACGAGAACCGCACCCTGGTAACGGTCCTCCTCGCCGCCGAAACGGTGGTCCTCGCCGCAGCAGTCTTCGTCAAGGCGCCCATTCCCTTCCTGGTGACGTCCGCACTCATCGGGCTCGCCGCGGTCGCAGTCCAGGTGTTGGTTCCCTTCACCTCGCACTACGCACCCGAACACCAGCGTGGCCGGATCATCGGCACGGTCATGGGCGGAGTCACGATTGGGATCATGCTGGCCCGTCCCGCCGCGAGCCTCGTTGCGAGCGTGTGGTCCTGGCGAGCCGTTTACGTCCTGTCCGCTGTCCTCGTGGTG
The DNA here is from genome assembly GCF_042673295.1 of Rhodococcus sp. NPDC057014. Classification (NCBI taxonomy): domain Bacteria; kingdom Bacillati; phylum Actinomycetota; class Actinomycetes; order Mycobacteriales; family Nocardiaceae; genus Rhodococcus; species Rhodococcus sp. NPDC057014. The sequence goes on along the minus strand of NZ_JBHUSF010000107.1, from coordinate 18,587 downwards.
ATGATCGCCGCCGCGATCCGATTCACGATGCCCGCCCGGCGACCCGAACACACCGCGGGTTACGGCGCACTGCTGGCCTCCCTACCCCGCCTCGTGCGCGACACCCCGGTCCTGCGTCGCCGCGCGCTCTACCACGCCTGCCTGTTCGGGACGTTCAGCCTCTTCTGGACCGCCGTTCCGCTGCTGCTGACCAGCGACGCGTTCGGGCTGTCCCAAAGCGGAGTCGCACTGTTCGCCCTCGCCGGAGCCGCCGGAGCCGTCGCGTCACCGATCGCCGGCAGAATGGCCGACCGCAACCGAACTCGGTCATGGACGCGGATCGCCATCGTCTGTGTCCTGGTTGCGCTGCTCGCTGCGGCCGCTGCCCCTACCGGGTCCGCCCTTGGGCTCGCGATCCTCGTCGGTGCGGCAATTCTGCTCGACTTCGGCGTCATGACCAATGTGGTGCTCGGACAACGCGCGATCTACAGCCTCGGCCCCCAACTACGGGCTCGACTCAACGGCCTGTACATGGCCATATTCTTCGCCGGCGGCGGCGTCGGCTCAGCAATCGGGGGATACGTCTACGCGCACCACGGATGGACGGTCACCGCACTCACCGGAGCGGCGCTGCCCGTCCTCGCCCTCGGATACTTTCTCACCGAACGACACGACTAACACCCGGATGAGAAACGTCACGTTCGCCGGAGAACGTACATTTTGGAGAATGAGGCGCGCCATAACCATCCCGTTCACCATGAAACTGACGACGACCGGGAACCCCGAGGGCATCTTCGAGGGTTAATTCGGTAGTGTCAGCCAACCACGGTGCGCGACAACGAGTCCAGCGAGAGCCCCGAGGACCGCACTCGATGCCCACCGCGAGGAACGGCATGGCGTCCACGGAGTCCTTTGTCCGGTGGTTAATCGGCGTCCAGCGGTATCCCTTGCTTCAGGTCACGGTGCGCACGGACTTGCGTCCGGCGGCGAGGATGAGGTCCTTGCAGGTCGTGTGGGGTCCCGTAGCGGGGGTGTTCGGCGGGCACCCGCGGCTGCTGTAGGCGGCCGAATTCGATGGCCGTTCGATCAACGCGAGCCGGAATGCGGTGGTGCCGCCGTAGCCGGCGTCTGCGACCGCGATCGGCGGGGTGCCACCCACTCGGTCATCTCGATCGCTATCGCCCATTTGGGCCGGTGGCGCTAGGCGTCGATAATCGCGGAACATCGCCGGCGGACAGTGACGCAGTGACCGCGCCGGGTCGGTGCCGGAACGATCGTCCCAGATCTCGGGCAGGAACAACCGCCAGTCCAGCGGGGTGGACGCAGAGTCGGAGGCGGCGTGCAAACTGACCGCGATCTGGCAGTTGCCGACCTCGCCGAGGGTGCACAAGTGCTGCCGGGCCACGCCCGGGGAGCGGTCGCCGCCCTTGATGAACCCTGCGACGACCGATGACCCACGCATCCAAGGTGATCAGATCACATTCCTTGCGCGACATCGTTTCCGCACCGATGTCACCTCCCGCGGCGAGGTGGTTACGAACCGCTGCAACTGCTGGTGATCGACCTGCAACCCAGCGACGCCGAACGGCTCCAGACGCTGGCCACCGAGGCCTTCGAGCTGTCCCACAAAACCGTCGGCCGTGCACGATACGACGAACTGCATGCCGTGTCAGCAGTAGCTGCCGATCTACGCGTTGACAAACACCCACATCAAGGCCCAGGAATTGGGTTCGGCCACTGACAGCACGGCGAGAACGGCCATTTCCTCACGTCCAACTAGGATCAGCGACTATGGCGAAGGATGGAAACCCAATCACACGCGCGTCTGCTGTGCACAAGCAGATGCGGAGCGATATTTTCGCTGGGAGGTTGACACCGGGAGAGCGCCTGAAGTTCCAACCACTCTGCAAGCGGTATCAGACTTCCGTCGGCGCCGCCCGCGAGGCATTGACCCTGCTGGTCACCGAAGGCCTTGTGCAGTCACAACCGAATGTCGGTTACACAGTGACGACTTTGTCTCTCGATGACCTCAATGACCTCACCGAAGCGCGCGTGGAACTGGAATGCTTGGCATTGAGCAAAGCAATCGCGCACGCAGACCACAGGTGGGAAGCCGACGTCGTGGCTTCGCATCACCTGCTGCTCAGAACTCCGTTTGCCACAGCATCGGATCCCTGGCACACCGATGAATGGGCAACCGCTCACAATGATTTTCACTTCGCGCTGATCTCTCAGTGCCCGAACCGCCGTATCCTTCGGATCGCGCGCGGACTCCGCGAAGAAGCCGGCTTGTATCAGCGTTGGTCCGAAACCGTGCGTCAGTCGACGCGAGACATCGATGCAGAGCACCGGGCTATCATGGACGCTGCACTGGCCAGGGATGCCGATACCGCTGTTGGCCTGCTCAAAGACCACCTCGAGCACACTGCTCGGCTGCTGACCGCAAAGGGTGAGGCCGCGCCACGGGTGCCCGCCTGAACTTAGACACACAGTTCCGAAGGCACGCAGTCCCGAACCGTACGGTTCGTATATCCACAAATATTCGAATATCTGGTTGACGTACGCAAATGTGTAGGATTACAGTCACAGTGTGATTCCGATCGTGCCCCGCCCGCAGTGAGCTGTAGCTCACTCACACGGCGCCCTCATTGCGTGCCGGACGGCAATCCCCGCCCCGGACGAGTCACCCGACCTGTTTGCATCGCGCCCACACCGGTCGAACAAACTTCCACACTACAACCTGAGGAGAACCACCCATGCGTTTCGGCAACTACGACGGACGCGCGACATTGATCGCCGCCGACAACGCCGGCTACGACGTCGCGAAGGCAAGCCACGGCACTTTCGGGCCGGAGCCCGCTGCCGTACTGGATGTTTGGGATGATTTCACCGCATGGGCGGCGACCGCTGAGCTCGCGGACGGCAAGGTCGACCTCGACCGCGCGCTACTGGGCCCGCCATCGCCTGCGCCCCGTCAGATCTTCGCGATCGGGTTGAACTACCACGATCACGCCGCCGAATCAGGAGTGGAGTCACCCACTGGATTGCCGCCGGTCTTCTCCAAGTTCCAGACCTGCTTGACCGGGCCCGACACCACGGTGGACCTTCCTGAGGGCGGGCACACGGACTGGGAGGTTGAGTTGGTGGCCGTGATCGGAAAGCGAGCAGCGAACGTCGACGCTTCCGACGCATGGTCGTTCGTCGCGGGTTTGACTGTGGGACAAGATATTTCCGAACGAATCGCCCAGCTGCAGGGACCACTGCCGCAGTTCGGATTCGCAAAGTCACGTGCTGGCTTCGGACCAACGGGGCCGTGGTTGGTCACGCCCGACGAGTTTGCCGATCGAGACGATCTCGAGATCGGGTGCACCATCGACGGTGTCGAGGTTCAACGCGCACGAACAAGTGACCTGATCTACAGCGTTCCCCGCCTGATCGCCGAACTATCCGCGGGAGTCACCCTCCTGCCTGGAGATCTCGTCTTCACGGGCACTCCTGCGGGCGTCGGTCTCGGCCGAACCCCGCAGCGATGGTTGCAGCCCGGCGAGCATCTCCGCAGCTGGGTCGAAGGCATCGGTGAACTCAACCAGCGATTCGTCTGACCCACACCCCTCAACTTGTTGCTCACCGACGCTGTACGGAGCATCGACCAATTAGGTTCCGGCGCAGCATCCTTGAGTGGGCCGCATGCTCATGCATGCACCTGCGGGCTTTGCACGACGAGCCCGCCTATCCCCCGGTAGCGCCAAGGAGGCCGCTATGGACAGCTCTACCTCAGACTCACAGCAGCAGAACGCACTTGCGAAAAGAACCGTGACCAAGGTCAGCCTGCGAATCCTCCCCTTCATCACGGTCCTGTACATCCTCAACTTCCTGGACCGAGTGAACATCAGCTACGCTCGCCTCGGCATGGAAACAGAGATGGCCCTGACCGCTGCGACCTTCGGTCTGGCGGCTGCGATCTTCTTCATCGGCTACTTCTTCTTCGAAGTACCCAGCAATATGATGCTCCGCATCGTAGGCGCGCGAAAGTGGATCGCTCGAATCGTATTCTCTTGGGGCATAGTCATTGTCGCAACAGGATTCGTCAACAGCATCCCCATGCTGTACGGAGCACGTATCCTTCTCGGCATAGCAGAAGCAGGATTCTTTCCTGGCATGCTTCTCTACTTGACGTTCTGGTTCCGTTCACAGGACCGGGCTCGCGCAGTCGCCTTCTTCACGCTCGCGCAACCGATCGCATACATCGTCGGAGCAGTGACAGCTGGCTTTATCCTGGAGTACGTCGACTGGTTCGGACTCAGCAGCTGGCGCTGGATCTTCATCCTCCAGGGCGCACCGGCAATCGTGATGGGTGTGGTGACCTACTTCTATCTTCCCGATGGCCCCAAGAACGCCCGCTGGCTCACACACCAAGAACGCTCGTGGCTCGAAGGCGAACTGACCAAGGAACAAGGTCCTCCGGTGGACGAAAGCCCGCGAGCACAGCTGCGTGCACTACGAAATCCACGCGTGCTCCATCTTGCCGCCATCTACCTCACCGCGACCGCCGGCCTGTTCGGCTTCAACTTCTTCCTACCGTCGATCGTCAAGCAACTCGACCCCAGCTACTCGGCCACCAACATCGGATTCGTAGCCGCCATTCCGTACATCGTCGGCGCGATTGCAATGCTGATCATCGCCCGACACTCGGACAAGACAGGCGAACGCAAATATCACGTTGCGGCAGTGCTGGCCCTATCGACAGTAGCGTTGGGCGGAGCGATTGCCTTCCGACATGACCCAATGATCGCGATGATATGTCTGTCGATCTTCGCCATCGGCGGATTCGGCTACATCGCACCCTTCTGGGCTCTGGTGAGCAAGAACATCCCTGCGCAACATGCAGCCGTCGGAATCGCCGTGGTCAACTCGGTCGGCAACCTCGGCGGATTCATCGGCCCGTACCTCGTCGGAAAAAGCGCATCACCCACCAATGTCGGTGCTACCCTGTATGTTCCGATCGTCTCGTTCGCACTCTGCATCATAATCTTGTTGTGCTTCCGCACCCCACGCACCACGAACGATCCGAAGTCGACGAACGGAACCCAAGCAGTCGCAGACGTTCCGGTCCGGCATCCCTGATCGAGATGGGCAGTCAGTCCATGCTTGTCCGCCCTCGTCCGTGTTCCGAAAGTGCACGGACGAGGCACCGATGCGAGTCGTTGCGACCTCGAAGAGCGGACGCACGGATCGCAAGTTGTTAACTATTAAATGTTTTGACCCTCTCAGAAGGAGATGGATTCATGCGGAGCACAGATTGGTTCGGCGGCCACAGCCGAGGTGCGATCATCGCCAGGTCGGGACTGAAGAACCAGGGCTACGGCGACCAAGTATTCGATGGCCGTCCGGTCATCGGAATCGCCACGACGTGGTCCGACCTCTCGACGTGCAACGCGAGCCAGCAGCAACTCGCCGAGGCGGTCAAACGCGGGGTGTGGCAAGCCGGGGGATTCCCCCTGGAGTTTCCCAACATGGCACTCGCCGAACCCCTGATGCGTCCGACGACCATGATGTACCGGAATCTCCTTGCAATGCAGGCGGAGGAATCCATCCGCGCACACCCACTCGACGGCGTCGTGTTGCTCTCGGGTTGCGACAAGACCACACCCGGCCTGTTGATGGCCGCGATCAGCGTCGATCTACCCGCGATCATGCTGACCAATGGCCCACAGCTAAACGGTAAGTACCGCGGCAACGATGTCGGCAACGGCACCCTCGTCTGGCGAGCCGAGGAAGACATGCTCGCCGGCCGGATGACCGAGGAAGAGTGCTTCTTCATCGAACGATGTGGAGCACGGTCACTGGGAACCTGCTCGACGATGGGCACTGCTTCGACCATGGCCAGCATCGTCGAATCCTTGGGTATGCAGTTGCCCAACGCGTCTTCATGGCCCGCCGTCGATGCACGACGACATGCCGCAGCCGAACAGAGTGGGCGACGCATCGTGGAGATGGTGTCCGAGGATCTCAAGCCGTCCGACCTGTTGACCGAAGCTGCCTTCATCAACGCGATCCGGGTAAACGCGGCAATCGGGGGATCCACCAACGCCGTCGTTCATTTGATCGCCATTGCAAAACGGGCCGGACTCAAACTCGATCTCGACGACTTCGACCGCTACACACGCGATGTTCCCACGCTGGTCAATCTGCAGCCGAGCGGGAAGTACCTCATGGAGGACTTCTGCTATGCCGGCGGATTGCCTGCGTTGATGAACGAACTCGGCGATCTGCTCGACCTCACCCCTCTGACGGTGACCGGACGATCGTTGGGAGAGAACATCGCCGGAGCCGAGAACTTCAACACGGATGTGATCACTCCGGCGGACAAGCCGTTCCGTCCGGTCGGCAGTGGAACCGCAGTGTTGCGAGGAACGTTGGCACCCGACACTGCAGTGGTAAAACAGTCGGCAGCCACCGAGCGGCTGCTTCAACACCGCGGACCGGCAAAGGTATTCGACGACGTCGCCGACTACTACGCGGTCTGCGCCGACGACGATCTCGATGTGGACGAGAACACCGTCCTCGTCATCCGCAACGCCGGCCCCAAAGGGTATCCCGGGATGCCTGAGGTAGCGAACGTACCGGTGCCGAAGAAGTTGTTGGACAAAGGGATCGACGACATCATCCGTATCTCCGATGGCCGCATGAGCGGTACCGCCTACGGAACGGTGATCTTGCACGTTTCCCCGGAAGCAGCAGTCGGCGGTCCACTCGCCTTCGTCCGTGACGGCGACATCATCAGTGTCGACGTCCCCAACCGTCGCCTCGATCTCGAGGTCCCCGAAGAGGAGCTCGAGGAGCGGAAGAAACAATGGCAGGATCCGGGCAACCCGTTCGACCGCGGGTACATTCGCCTGTATCATAGCCATGTCATGCAGGCCTCTGAGGGCGCTGACTTCGACTTCCTAGCAGGAAAGTCCGGTAGCGCTGTCCCCCGTGAGTCGCACTAGCGACTCGGTCAGACTGTAGGCGCCGTTGAAGCTGCCGGTACCCCCGGACGATCTGTTGATCAACAGTTACGAGATCGCAGGTGAGGACACGTCCTTCGGATGTGGGACAGCTGACATCCTCGACCCACCCTTGATGTGCAGCGGTCTTCCTCCAGAGGGGACCGCTGCACGGCAAGTTGTTCTCTAACTCTTAGCCGAGGCAACCGAGAGGATCTCGTTCGGTGCGCAAACACTTCCCTGCTGTGCAGTTGCCCCCGCCGCGCATAGACGAATGGTCGTGGCAGTACAGGGGAGCGTGCCGGGCCATGCCGAGTCGAATGTTCTTTCCGTCGCAAAATCTTCGAGGCCCGGCACTCAGAAGACTCGAATCGGAAGCGAAGCTCGTTTGTGCCCAGTGCCCGGTCATCGAACAATGCCGGGAGTACGCACTCGATTACAAGGAGCCTTATGGAGTTTGGGGTGGGCTCACAAGCGCGGAAAGGCGTCATCTGATCTCGAACCTTGACGGGGAACACATCGGCGTCGAACCCAGTGGGCAACACACACAGCGCCGGAAATAACACTTCGAGTGGGTATCAGGAAACTCGAGGCATTCTGCGCCGACGTACACCGAACGCTTTAGCCACCTCGACAACATGGTAAGGACCATAATGCCCGTTTCACCACAAATCATCGAACAGGCAGCCGAGCGCCTCTGGATCGCGGAGCAGTCCCTGCAGCCATGCGCCCCTATCCGCGACATCATTCCTGCAGATGACATCGAAAGCGCCTACGCTGTCCAGCAGTTCAACATTGAACGGCAGCGTAGGGCAGGACGTCGTATTTCCGGGCGCAAGATCGGACTTACCGCCAAATCGGTTCAGGCCCAGCAAGGAGTGTTCGAGCCGGACTTCGGCACGCTCTTCGCGGACATGGAATACGGACACGGTAGCGAAATACCGATGAGCCGACTCATCAAGCCTCGCGTCGAAGCCGAAATCATGATCGTGCTGGACAAAGACCTGGACCAGGACACAGTGAACTTCAGCGACGTACTGCGGGCCACAGGCTTTGCGATCGCTGCCATTGAAGTTGTTGACTGCCGGCTCACCAACTGGGACATCAGGATCGCTGACACCGTTGCCGACAACGCCGCAGCAGGACTCTACGTTCTCGGTGCTTCTCCTCAACCGATCCTTGGAGGGGACCTCGCCAACTGTGCGATGACGTTACGCCGTAACGGCGAAATCGTTTCGACAGGCCGCGGCGATGATTCTCTGGGGCATCCCATCAACGCTGCAGTGTGGCTGGCCCGAACTCTCAAGAAACTCGGAACGCCACTGCGCGCCGGCGATGCCATTCTCACCGGCGCCCTCGGCCCCATGGTCGAAGCCCGCCCCGGTGACCGCTTTGAATCTCACATCGAGGGACTTGGCGTCGCGTCGGTTTCCTTCTCAAACAATTGAATTTAGGACACATCATCGCTACCCCGGGGATCAATCACCTAACGGCAAAATGCCCCTGCCGTGGTCCATGCGCAGATTCGCGTCTGTCCATCACACGGCAACCAGTTCAGCATTGATGCTGCGATGAGACCAGACAAGATATGGCCAAGAGGCTTTTGCCTGGCGAGCGGACAAGGCCCCGCAAACATGGGCATACAGCCGGGCCTGTGTACATGATATCCGGCGACACCATTCAGAAGCAGGGCATCCACGCCTTTAACATCGATCTTCTGCCGACCTTGGGAGGACACCCATGAACACCATCGACCTTCACGGACGCAGCGCCATCGTCACCGGCGCAGCCTCCGGAATCGGATTCGGCATCGCGCGGAAGTTTGTGCAGGCTGGTGCCAAAGTCCGCATCTGGGACAACAATGCCGTCGCGGTTGAGGAAGCTCTTAACGAACTCAACGCAGTTGCCGGCGGGAGCGCCGAAGCAGACGTCATCGACATCCTGGACCCGGCCGCTGTCGAACAGGCAGCCAAACGAGCGGCATCCTCACACGGAAAGATCGACATTCTGGTCAACAGCGCCGGCATTGCCGGACTTAACGCGAACTCCTGGGAGTACCCGCTCGACGAATGGAAGCGCGTTATCGACATCAATTTGCACGGAACCTATCACGCCACCAGGGCGGTCATCCCGTTCCTTCTTGACAACGGCTGGGGACGTATCGCCAACGTGGCATCGGTGGCCGGAAAGGAAGGAAATCCGAGTGCTTCAGCATACGCCGCCAGCAAGGGCGGGGTCATCGCTCTCACTAAAGCCGTCGGGAAGGAACTGGCGCAAAGCGGCGTCCTGGTCAACTGCATCACTCCGGCGGCCATCAACACACCGTTGCTGAATCAGAGCACAGATGAGTTCGTCGACTACATGAAGAGCAAGATTCCCATGGGGCGTCTCGGAGAAGTCGACGAAGTCGCCGCAATGGTCGCCTGGATGTGCAGCCCGGACTGCTCGTTCACGACCGGGGCGGTGTTCGACCTCTCAGGTGGACGCTCCACGTACTAGACGACCACCGTCCGAGGTGGTTCAGTTGGCCGAAGATCGCCATGGCACACCTCATCGCGCGTAGTGAGGGGCTACCCGCATACGAGCGAGACTACGACCAGCAATAGTTGTCGGAAGGTGTGAATCGCAAATCCTCTGCCGCTTATCAGGTTTGCTGGTATGCATTCTCTTTGACTTGACGGCGGTAGGAATGTTGCGACTAGGCGAGGTGTCGGATCCGTGCCCTCACCACAGGTGAGCGACACCTGTCGGGCACTGACAATTCCGCTCTCACTGAGCCAAGCAGCAGAGCGAAGGTTCATGCCGACGGAAACCCCGGTGTCGGTGGCGATCGGGCACTGAACCACATGTTCCAAACGATTGGGATGGGTGACCAGCGGAGGACTTCGGCGGTTGGAGCTGGCCGAGGGTGAAATCGATGAGGTCGATAGCGGCACGGCTTGGTATTTCCCACAACACGGTCGTCAAGGCTGTCCGCGTCTATGGTCCACGGACCTTATATGCGGGCACCGCTGGACTCCGGAATCAAAGCCGATGACATGCTGGCCGGAATGTGGGAGCGGATCGGGTCTCCCTGGTGTGGTGCCGCGACCCCGTGTCCGGGGACAACGAACCCAGCAGTCGTCGGCGGAGCAGCTAGGTCAAGTCCCGTAAGGTGGTGTACGAAGTTTCGCGTGACTCCTCGTGGGTGGTTATGCGGTCAAAGCCGCCGAGTCACCTCCTGAGGTGGTTCGGTGGTGGTGCCGGCCACCCGAGGGAGCGGGCCAAGACGTCGAGGCCGAGGTAGCGGCGGGCCTCGATCCACGTCGTGCTGCTCGACCAGGACAGCTCCGACGAGCCGGATCAGGGCAGCGCGGTCGGGGAAGATCCCGACGAAATCGGTCCGCCACCGGATCTCCTTGTTGAGTCTCACTTTTAACCGACCTTCGTGTGCGGGTCAATCGCAGACTGGGGATCTGGCGATGGTCGGCCTGGGCGTCTGCAGCGCGGTGGTGGCGGGCGGCGTCGTCGGGCCCGCCGCGGTAGCGGGCGTCGGCTTCGAGTGCCTGGACGTCGTGCGTTGCGCCTCGAGCGCGTCGCGGGTCCGGCGACGAAGATACGCAGGTCTCGCAGATTTGGCATAGGGACAGGCTCCGGTCGCTTCGTGCCGAGAGCAGTAGCCGTGGGCGAGGCGGGTTGTGTGCATCTCGCTGCCGAGCCAGCTGACGGTGCCGGGGACGATCTCCTTGCCGACCGGAGTGAGGGGTGAGCCGGCGGCGCACCTTGCCGCATGGCCTGGTCGTAGGCGTCGCGCAACGTCGGCGATGCGACGGTGGCGAAGCGGAGTGCCATCTGGAGAAGTCGTGCACGGGCAGCCCCATCAACTCCTGCAGGCTCGTACCGGCATTGGCGAGTTCGGCGGCCTGACGTATGCGCGACCCAGGTCGATATCGTGGGACAGTGGCCATCGTGTGGTCCTTCATCGAGTGACTCTGGGCAGTCTCTCGACTAGAGCGTGTCTGCTTAATGTTCGGGGATTGATGCGTGATGCTGGGTGAGTGTTGCGCGCCGATGAGATCTCCGATGATTTGTGGGCTGTGATCGAGCCCGTCCTCCCCGCACTGGCTGGTCGGCGGGGACGTCCGTGGAATGACCATCGGTTGACGCTCGACGGGATCGCTTGGCGGTTCCGAACCGGGTCACCGTGGCGCGATCTGCCCGAATACTTCGGCCCGTGGCAATCGATCTGGGAACGACATCGCCGCTGGTCCGACGACGGCACCTATATCCGGATGTTCGCCGCCGTACGGGCCGCGGCCCCCGAACGTGAAGAACAGCTCGAACGTCTGCTGTCGATCGACTCGACCATCGTCCGCGCCCACCAGCACTCCGCCGGTGCCCTGACCGATGCCCACACAGGGGGCTCGGTCGAATGACAAGAATCTGGCCAATGAACCCGCCGACCACGCACTCGGCCGCTCCCGCGGCGGGCTGAGCACCAAGATCCACGCTCTCACCGACACGTTCTGCTGCCCGTTGACGCTGCTGATCTCGCCGGGACAGGCGGGCGACAACCCCTACCTGGCGCCGCTGCTCGACGCGCACCGCGCTCACGACACCGAAGCGTTCCGCCTGCTGGCCGACAAGGCGTACTCGCACCCGAGCACCCGAAAGCACCTGCGGGAACGCAGGATCTCCCACACCATCCCCGAACGCCGTGACCAGATCCGACGTCGCAAGGCGAAGGGATCGGAAGGGGGTCGGCCGCCGGCGTTCGACAAGGACCGGTACCGCGAACGCAATACCGTCGAGCGTGGTTTCGGGCGTCTGAAGCAGTGGCGTGGCATCGCCACTCGTTACGACAAGTACGCCACCACCTTTCTCGGTGGCGTACTCTTCGCTGCGCTCGTCATCCATCACCGCGTCCGCAAATAGCAGACACGCTCTAGTCACGCGATGGCCGGCCTTCATAGGGCTACGACACGCCGGCCAGATTCGGATCCGATTCATACACACTCTGGTGGACGCAACCAACAGCCTACGCCTCGCGTCGGGCGTCGAGCCGTTCACCGGTGTCCGGGCGATATCTCCACTCCCATCGCCTATTGAGGTCTGGAGGACTTTCCGGCAGCTTTTTTTGGGGTACGCCGAGGCTCTGCTCGATATTCCCTCACTGCGATTTCTTGATGTCGGCCTGCCTGGCCTTCGCCCCATGATCCAAGCGAACAATGACACGCTGCAATGGATGGTTGCAGACGCAGGAAACTTATCTCGAAGGAAGAAGTTCTTGATCCCCGAGAATGGTCCGGAAGTGATTTCCGCAATATCACGCAGGAACTGCTACCGAGGCTTCGAATATGAGCTAGTCTGGCATTTTGCCGTGCTGGGCATCCCATTCCACGCTGCTAGAGCAAAGCACCAGCTAGCCTCGGTAGCCCATCATTTCCGTCTCCTGACTTTAAGCGATATCAGCAACCGGTCCCGAATTCTTGCCGATGTATTGCCCATCCTGGATAACGTTTGATTCTATAATCAAACGAGCAGTTTGCCGCAAATGGTTTTTGAGCAAAGTAGAAGCCCGGTCCGCGTCTCGGGCTAACGTCGCCTCAAGGATTGCTAGATGTTCTGCGGCCACGTCGCGATGGGAGGGCCGAAAGCTTTCCGACCACCGCTGATAGAGACCGGCCTCCTCGCGGAGGCTTCGAGCCATCTGTAGAATACGGCGGTTCGGGCATCGGGCGATCAGAGCAAAGTGGAATGCAGTGTGCGCGGAACCCCACTCGTCAGTGTGCCATGGCTCAGTTCCGGATCCGAAGGGCGTATTGGCGAGCAGGTGGTGTGCTGCAACGAGATTGGCTTCCCAGTGTCGGTCACCGTTTTCAATGGCTTTACGCAGGGCCAGGCACTCCAACTCAACGCGAGCTTCGGTGAGGTCGTTCAGATCCTCAATCGACAGGGGCGTCACCGTGTAGCCGACGTTGGGCTGGGACTGGACGAGGCCTTCCGCCACTAGACGCGTGAGGGCCTCGCGAGCGGCCCCGACCGAAGTCTGGTACCGCTCGCACACCTTCTGGAACTTCAATCGGTCGCCTGGCTGCAGCGTTCCACTGAAAATATCGCTGCGCATTTGTTGATGTACAGCGGCGGCGCGCGTCACCGACTGTCCGTCCTTTGCCATGGCCTCCGATTTTAGCCGGAGGGCCGAATAGTCGCAAGTCATTCCGATTTTCGAAAATTGAAATGACTAGCTCATGCGAGACGGCATCGCAGCAGGCCACGAGATGCGGCGCCACCTGATCGCCACCGGCGCATGCGCGTCCAGCAAGCCGTCGACGCGCAAGGTGCGGCGATGGACTGAGGTCTCGGCTGCCCTCGTTGTGGAGCAACCTGCCGCGAAGCCTTCCGGTTTCCGAGTTCTTGCTGCCGGGCAGAGACTTGCCGTTCGTCGCTTCACCCACCTGCCGCACGGGCGGGCTTGATGACGCCTACCTGGGTCGCATTCCCGCCGCGTTCGGCATCGAACGGCGGCGGGTGCACTCGCACCGGTAGGTGGACAACGCCCCCAGCTGGGCGGCCGTTCGTCTGTCCACCACGCAGGAAGTTCTCGACCTGTCGCCAGAGCTCTCGCTGATCCCGGACACGGTGGTGGGCGCTATAGGCGCGCACCCCGATACATCCGATTACGCCTTCGAAAGGCGCACGTTCGCTCCCGTGACGGGCTTGGTCTGCGGGTCGATGCCTGCCTCGATGGTCAATGGCTCATCCGCGCGGGCGAGTTCACCGACGCTTGCCGCATCTCGCAAGAAACGAAACTCGACCGCGCAGGTAACGCCACCTTGGACGAAACCGGAAGCGTATGGGTCGGCGGAACGATCGAACTTTGTTTCACGGCACGGCCCCTCGTCTGATGCGCACTATGTAGCAACCTAGACAGGACGCGTGAGAATGTATCCGCCCAGCCCGATGAGAGCGCTGCCTGCAACGCCTTCCGTACGTCGTGCGAACACCGGAGATCGCAGAGACCGTCCTAGACGACCGAGAAAGACCACCACGGTGATGTACCACAGCAAGGCAAGGCCCCAGAACATGCAGGCAAGGAGCGCGTGCTGCGTGAACGGCGTCAGATCGAATTGCGGAAACAACGAGACGTAGAAGGCTGCAACCTTCGGGTTCAGCACGTTGCAGAGCAGTCCCTGACGAAAGCTTGTGCGGGGACTGATGGTTGATTCGGGAACGACCTGGTCGTTGTGTTCATGGTTTCGTTCGGATCGAGCACTCCGCAGACGTAGGTACGAGCGCAGAGCTTGAACGCCCAGATAGGCCAGGTAAACACCACCCGCGATCCGAACTGCGGCGAACACGGTCGTCGATGTAAGCAACAAAGCAGTGAGTCCGACTGCCGCGACCGCGGCGAGCACTGCGTTGCCTACCATGATCCCCGTCGCAGTCCACACGGCCCCGACGTTGCCACCGCGAACTGTATTCCGCACCAACAAGAGGAAGTCAGGGCCGGGAATCACGATGATCAGCAGGGACGCGACGGTGAATGTCAGAATCTGTTCGAACATCCAAATAACCTACCCCTGCAATCACGCATGAATTAGTCGTTGGACCTGCGTGATTCGCCACTGGAACACACACTGGAGTCGTCGGTCACCGCGCGGAGAACACGCCGCACACGGCAACCGACGGCCCACTCCGTGCTCTACAGAAGCACTGTCCCACCGATGCATGTCACGCTCGCACCGCCGACCCGTTGAGCAATAACCCCGGAATTCGTTGATACCCGCCTGTGATCCCGTGCCCTGCACCAGGGCATTCCTCAGTCTGGTGGTGAGATTTTCGCGATTGAGCATTCTCCAGGTATTGAAGCGCTACTCGCCGTCGCCGCGTAGCGCGGGATTCTTCGCGATGATGCCTAAGAGTGCCTCGGTGATCGCCTTCACCCGTGCGAGTCGCGTCAGTTCCCGTGGCACCACGAGCCAGTAGGTGCGGTGGGCGACGAACTCGGCGGGGAGCACGGCGACCAGGTCGTTGTCCAGCGCCCCGATGTAGCTCGGCAGCGGCGCGATTCCCACGCCGTGCTTGACGGCCTGGTAGTGCCCGGCGATGTTGTTGGTCTGGATGTGTGCGCGGCTGTCCGGGAGCAGCCGGTCGAGAATGCGGAGCGGTTCGACGTCGAGGAAGGCGTCAACGTACCAGATCAGCGTGTGCCCGTGGAGGTCGTCGAGCGAGGTGATGGCGTCGTGCGTGTCGAGGTACTGCCGCGACGCATACAGGCGCAGGTCGTAGTCGGCCAGTTTGCTAACCACCACCGATCGCGGCGAGGGTCGTTCGAGGGTGACGGCGATGTCGAAGTCGCGCCCGGTCAGCAGGTCGTGGGTGGTCGAGGTGAGCAGTTCGGTGAACAGGTCCGGGTGCTCGGCTCGCACCGACGCCAATCCCGGCACCAGAACGAAGGCGCCGAACCCGTCCGGCGTGAGGATCCGCACGGTGCCGTTCAGCGCCCCGGCCGACACCGACGAGGTCGCTTCGAGGGCGGCGAGCAGTGTCGATTCCACAGACTCTGCGTAGGGAACCAGCCGGCGTCCCACCTCGGTGAGCTGCCAACCGGAGGCACCACGGTCGAAGAGCCGGATTCCGGTGTCCTTCTCGAGGCGGGATATCTTCCGCGAGACGGTGGTCTGGTCGACGCCGAGGCGCTTCGCCGCGTCCGCGAGACGCCCCGTCCGCGACAACTCGAGCAGGTATCGCATGTTGTCTGCGGTGAACATGACCACACCATATCTGCAATTCTGCATTTGCCAATGCCATTTTACTCGTTGACGCATGCATTGTTGCGCAGCAGACTCGATGGCAACCCCCACCTTCTCAGGAGTGAAACACCATGCCCACTGTCGCGCATTGGATCAACAACAAGCCTTACCCCGGCACCAGCGGCAACACCGCACCGGTCACGAACCCGGCGACGGGCGAGGTCACCGGTCAGGTCGCCCTGGCCAGCGTCGAGGATGCCCGCGCGGTGATCGACTCCGCCGCGGCCGCCTTCCCCGCGTGGCGTGACACCTCGCTGGCCAAGCGCACCGCGATCATCTTCAAGTTCCGCGAACTGCTCAACGAGCGCAAGGGCGAACTCGCGGAGATCATCACCTCCGAGCACGGCAAGGTCGTCTCCGACGCATTGGGCGAGGTCTCCCGCGGCCAGGAGGTCGTCGAATTCGCTTGTGGCATCGCGCATCTGCTCAAGGGCGGGATGACCGAGAACGCGTCCACCAACATCGACGTCGCCTCCATCCGCCAGCCCCTCGGCCCGGTCGGCATCATCTCCCCGTTCAACTTCCCCGCCATGGTCCCGATGTGGTTCTTCCCCATCGCCATCGCCGCCGGCAACACCGTCATCCTCAAGCCCAGCGAGAAGGACCCGTCCGCCGCACTCTGGATCGCCGAACTCTGGGCCGAGGCCGGCCTGCCCGCCGGCGTGTTCAACGTCCTGCAAGGCGACAAGACGTCCGTCGACGAACTGCTGACGAACCCCGCCGTCAAGGCGATCTCCTTCGTCGGCTCCACCCCGATCGCCCAGTACGTGTACGCCACCGGCACCGCCCACGGCAAGCGCGTCCAGGCCTTGGGTGGGGCGAAGAACCACGCCATCGTCCTGCCGGACGCCGACCTGGACCTGGCCGCCGACGCCATGGTCAACGCCGGGTTCGGGTCCGCCGGTGAGCGCTGCATGGCCATCTCCGCCCTGGTCGCGGTCGGCGACATCGCCGACGAGTTGGTCGCCAAGATCAAGGAGCGCACCGACACCCTCAAGATCGGCGACGGCACCAAAGACTCCGACATGGGCCCGCTGGTGACGAAGACGCACCGCGACAAGGTCGCGTCCTACATCGACGCCGGCGAGAAGGACGGCGCCACCATCGTCGTCGACGGCCGGCAGGTGCAGGCCAACGGCGGCGAGGACGGATTCTGGCTCGGACCGACCCTGATCGACCACGTCACCACCGACATGTCCGTCTACACCGACGAAATCTTCGGACCCGTCCTGTCCGTGGTGCGGGTCGAGAGCTACGACGAGGCCCTCGACCTCATCAACTCCGGTCCGTTCGGCAACGGCACCGCGATCTTCACCAACGACGGCGGCGCCGCCCGCCGGTTCCAGAACGAGGTCGAGGTCGGCATGGTCGGCATCAACGTCCCGATCCCGGTCCCGACCGCGTACTACTCCTTCGGCGGCTGGAAGAACTCGCTGTTCGGCGACACCCACGCCCACGGCGCCGAAGGCGTGCACTTCTTCACCCGCGGCAAGGTCGTCACCACCCGCTGGCTCGACCCCAGCCACGGCGGCATCAACCTCGGCTTCCCCCAGAACAACTGAGGACTCTCGACATGAGCACACAGATCGCACTTCCCCGGTTCGCCCGCATCGGCGCCGGCGCCCTCGACGAGATCGGCTCCGTTGTCGATCAACTGGGTCTGCACAGGCCGATCCTGGTCACCGACAAGTACCTGGTCTCGACCGGTGCCGCCGACCGCATCCTGGATATTCTCCGCGCTGCGGGCAAGGAACCGCTGCTGTTCGACGGAACCGTCCCCGACCCGACCACCGATTCCCTCGAGGACGGACTCCGCGCGGTCACCGCGCACAACGCGGACTCGGTGATCGGGTTCGGCGGCGGTAGCCCGATGGACACCGCGAAGGCCCTGGCCGTGCTGTCCGCGAACGGCGGCGAGATGCGCTCGTACAAGGCGCCGCACGTGTACACCGGGAAGGCCCTGCCGATCATCGCCGTCCCCACGACTGCCGGCAGCGGCTCCGAGGCGACGCAGTTCACCGTGATCAGCGACAGCGCCTCCGACGAGAAGATGCTGTGCCCCGGGCTATCGTTCCTGCCGATCGCCGCGATCGTCGACTTCGAACTGACGATCTCGATGCCGCCGCGGCTCACCGCGGACACCGGAGTCGACGCGCTCACCCACGCGATCGAGGCATACGTGAGCCGGAAGGCGAACCCGTTCTCCGACGGGCTCGCTCTCGCCGCGATCCGCACCATCGGCAAGAACATCAGAACGGCCTACGCGGACGGCGAAGACCGCACCGCGCGGGAGGCGATGATGATCGCCTCCACCCAGGCCGGCATGGCGTTCTCCAACGCCAGCGTCGCCCTCGTCCACGGAATGAGCCGGCCGATCGGAGCCCACTTCCACGTCGCACACGGACTGTCGAACGCCATGCTGCTCCCCGCGATCACCAGGTTCTCGGTGAAGGGCGCGGAAAGTCGCTACGCCGACTGTGCGCGAGCATATGGCGTGGCTTCCGAGTCGACGAGCGACGTCACCGCCGCGCAGTTCCTCGTCGATGCGCTGACGGAGCTGTGCCACGACCTGAAGGTGCCGACACCGCTCGCCTACGGAATCGACCGTGGGAAGTGGGACAACCTGATTCCGCTCATGGCGCGGCAGGCGCTGGAGTCCGGATCGCCCGGCAACAACCCCGTCGTGCCCACCGCCAGCGAGATCGAAACGCTGTACGCCGAGGTGTACGAGTAAGACTCGCAAAGTACCCATCGATCGACGCCACCACGTCGACCAGATACACCGAACACGAGACGTGAAACGTCGATCGACGTTGCCGCCCGC
>NZ_JBHUSF010000106.1:0-25338 GCF_042673295.1 Rhodococcus sp. NPDC057014 | reverse complement strand
GACGGAATCGGTCCGAATTACGCCGCTGTGACCCGCCGCACGCTAGTTCGACAGCACTTTGACGCCGGCGAAGTTGCGCTTTCCGCGCCGAACCACGAGCCACGTCCCGTGCAGCAGATCGCCTGATTCGGGAGTCCAGTCCTCACTGGAGATCTTCTGGTTGTTGATGGAGGCGCCGCCTTCCTTCACGGCGCGGCGGGCCGCACCCTTGCTCTCGCACAATCCGCTGAGAACGAGAAGGTCGACGATGCTGGAGGGCTCGCCCGGCGCGAGTTCCGCAACGGATGCCTCCTGAAGGGCGGCGCCGAGCGTCGGCTCGTCCAGGTCCTGCAGTTCCGCGCGGCCGAACAGTGCCTGACTCGCGAGCTCCACGGCACGGGTATTTGCTTCGCCGTGCACGAGTGTCGTCATCTCGGCGGCGAGCCTGCGCTGGGCCTCGCGGGCATGCGGCCGCTCGGCGGTCGCCGTCTCCAGTTCCGCCAGCTCCTCGGCAGTGAGGAACGTGAACCACCGCAGGTACTTGATCACGTCGGCGTCGCCGGTGTTCACGAAGTACTGGTACCACGCGTAGGGGCTCGTCATCTCCGGGTCGAGCCACAGGCTTCCGCCTCCCGTCGACTTTCCGAACTTCTTGCCGTCCGCCGAAGTGACGAGCGGGACGGTCAGACCGTGCACCGATTCGGCGTCGACACGCCGGTTCAGCTCGACGCCGGCGATGATGTTTCCCCACTGGTCGGATCCGCCGACCTGCAGCGAGCAACCGTGGCTGCGTCGCAGGTGCAGGTAGTCGTTGGCCTGGAGCAGCATGTAGCTGAACTCGGTGTAGGACATGCCGTCGGTTTCGAGGCGGCGCTTCACGGTATCCCGCGCGAGCATCACGTTGACGGAGAAGTGTTTGCCCACGTCGCGGAGAAAGTCGATGGCCGACAGCTTGCCGGTCCAGTTCATGTTGTTCTCGATGACGGCGCCGCTCGGCGAGTCGTCGAAGTCGACGAACCGTTCGAGCTGACCCCGGATCCGATCGGCCCATTCCGCCACGGTGTCGGCCGAGTTCATCGTGCGTTCACCGACGTCGCGGGGATCGCCGATCAGACCGGTCGCGCCACCCGCCAGCACGATGGGACGGTTACCCGCGCGCTGGAATCGCTTCAGCGCGAGCAGCGGCACGAGGTGTCCGGCGTGCAAACTCGGTCCGGTCGGATCGAAACCGGCATAGAGCGTGACCGGTCCAGCGTCGAGATCACGGCGCAGCGCGTCCAGATCGGTTGATTGGGCAATGAGCCCGCGCCAGGTCAGTTCATCGATGATGTTCTCAGTCACGGGTTCGATCATCCCATCCGCTCGTCGGCGGGCATCGCACGCGGGCTTCTCCGGTATACGGACACGGCCGGCGACTCCGGAATCCAGAAGCGCCACGGGCGGTCGGCGGCCGCGCTGACCCCGACCCGCGGGCCGCTTACCCAGCCGTCCGAATCCGCAACCTCCAGCCGAACGGGCGAATCGGTTTCGAACAGTGCCGCACCGTTCTCGGCGAGGGTGACGCCGGTCGCGGACCCCAGGTTGCCGGGCCCGCGCGCCCAGTCGGCCGGTCTCGTCACGCGGGGTCTGCGTGCCTGGACCGTCGCGGACCCGTCGAGCACTTCGCCCGCACGCAACAGCACGCCGCCCGCGGTGCCGACCGGCCCGTAGGACACGTTCATGCAGAAGTGCATCCCGTAACTGCGGTAGACGTACAGGTGCCCGGCCGGGCCGAACATCACCTCGTTGCGCGAGGTCCTCCCCCGGTACGAGTGCGAAGCCGGGTCGGGCCACGGGCCGTCCTTCTCCCCGCCGTACGCCTCCACCTCGACGATGCGGATCCGGACGTCGCCGACGATCAGCGTGGATCCGAGGACGATGTGCGCGGCGTCCACGGGTTCCGCCCGGTCGAGTCGATGGATGGTCACGTCCCCGATTCTCCACAACCGTTGACGATGCCACCCCGACGGTCGCATAATTCATCACACAATGAATTCACCCTGTGATGAATTGAGGCCCCGCCATGAATGGCAGCGCAGCGATCGACATCCGTGATCTGCACGTGCGCCGAGGCAGGAACGAGGTGCTGCACGGCATCGACCTCCAGGTGCCGAGCGGATCCATCACCGGCCTCCTCGGACCCTCCGGATGCGGAAAGACCACGCTGATGCGGTGCGTGGTCGGCACTCAGATCGTGGAATCCGGGACCGTCACTGTGCTGGGGTCCCCCGCAGGCTCGGTCTCGTTGCGAAGCCGCGTCGGGTACGTCACCCAGTCCCCCAGCGTGTACGCCGACCTCACGGTCAGGAAGAACGTCGCCTACTTCGCCGCGCTCTACGGTCAGCCGTCGAGCGCGGTCACCGAAGCGGTCGACGCGGTGGGGCTGACGCGCTTCGCCACCCAGAAGGCGGCAGATCTGTCGGGAGGCCAGCTCGGCCGGGTCAGCCTCGCGTGCGCGCTGGTAGCGCGACCCGAGATCCTCGTCCTCGACGAACCCACCGTCGGCCTGGACCCACTCCTGCGCGTCGAACTCTGGGAGCGGTTCGAGGAACTCGCCGCCGCCGGCACCACCCTGCTGGTGTCGAGCCACGTCATGGACGAGGCCGAACACTGCGCGTCGCTCCTGCTGATGCGGGACGGTTACGTTCTCGCGCAGGTCTCCCCCGGCGGGCTCCGGGAACAGACCGGAGAAACGAGCCTCGAAGACGCCTTCCTGAACCTCATCCGCGCATCACATGTCGGGAGTGAGAACTGATGAACGTCACGATCTTCGCGGCCACGGCGGGCCGGATCCTCGCGCAACTGCGGACGGATCACCGCACCGTCGCCATGATTCTGGTGGTGCCCAGCCTCCTGATGGTGCTGCTGTACTTCCTGTATCAGAACGTTCCGGCGCCGCCCGGTCAGCAATCGCTGTTCGAGCGCGTCGCGATCACGATGCTGGGCATCCTGCCGTTCGTCGTGATGTTTCTCGTCACGTCGATCGCGATGCAACGCGAACGGACGTCCGGCACACTGGAACGCCTGCTCACGACACCGATGGGCAAACTCGACCTGCTCGGTGGCTACGCCGCGGCATTCTCCAGCGCCGCTGCAGCACAGGCGGCGCTGGCGTGTGCGGTCTCGTTCGGATTCCTCGGCCTCACCACCGAGGGCAGCGTGACGTGGGTGCTGCTGATCGCCGTGCTCAACGCGATCCTCGGCGTGGCACTCGGTCTGCTGTGCAGCGCGTTCGCGCGCACCGAATTCCAGGCGGTGCAGTTCATGCCGGTGGTCGTGGTTCCCCAGCTCTTCTTGTGCGGGCTCCTCGTTCCACGCGATCAGCTGCCCACCTGGCTGGAGTGGATCAGCAACGTCCTCCCCCTCAGCTACGCCGTCGAGGCGTTACAGCAGGTCGCCACCCACCCCGGGGCGACCGGCCTCATGTGGCGCGACCTCGCGGTGGTCGCCGCCTTCGCCCTGCTCGCACTGTCTCTCGGCGCCGCAACGCTGAGGCGCCGCACACCATGACCGACCCCGCGACACGCACTGACGGCGCCCCCGGGCTGCGGACCGGACGACGCCCCGGCAACCCGGACACTCGTTCACGAATCCTGACTACCGCACGAAAACTGTTTGCACAGAACGGCTTCGACAAGACGAGCGTACGTTCCGTGGCTACCGGCGCAGGCGTCGACTCCGCTCTGGTCCACCACTACTTCGGAACCAAGCGACAACTGTTCCTCGCGTCGGTGGACATTCCGGTGGACCCGACGAAGGTGATCGCGCCGGTGCTCGACACCCCGCCGGACGAGATCGGCAGCCGCCTCGCCCGGGCCGTGTTCTCCGTCTGGGAGTCGCCGCACAAGCCCGCCGTCGTCGCTGCGTTCCGGTCCGCGATGGCGGGGAACGAACCGACCCTCATCCGCACGTTCCTCCTCGAGGTCGTGCTCCGAGACCTCGGACCGCGCGTCGACGAACCACCCGGAACCGGCATGCTGCGCATGCAATTGGTGGCATCGCAGATGGCCGGTGTGCTGGTGACGCGGTACGTCCTCGAATTCGAGCCACTCGCGTCGCTGCCCGTCGACGACCTGGTCGCGATCGTCGCCCCGACGTTGCAGCGCTATCTCACCGGCGATCTGCCGGTGTGATCAGGCCTCGCCGGCCGCCCGGGCGAGCAGCGTCTCGTGCTCGGCCGCCTCGACGTCCCTGGCCTCGTCGATCAGCAGGACGGGGATCCCGTTCTCGATGGGATACGCCCGCCGCAGGCGAGGGTTGTAGAGCAACTCGTCTCCGACCAACAGCAGAGGACCCTTGTCCTGTGGGCACGCGAGAATGCCGAGCAACGTCGGATCAATAACCACGGAAGTCCTCTCCAACCGTTCGGGTGAGCAGTGTCAGGCTACCGCGCGCCGGCGGGCACTCCGGCGGAGCCGTCCTGGAACTCGGCGGCCACTGCCTTGGTCAGGCGCCGGTACCGGCGCGATTCCGGATCGGCGTACCACACACGGGTTCCCGGCTTGGGCAGGCCGGCAGCGCTCAAAGCATCGGAATTCGGGCGGTACGAGGACCCCAGCGGAATGTCCCCCACCACGTGGATGATGTCGGGCCGCAGCGCGGGAGCAAGCCCGTCGAGCGCGTCCGCGATCTCCGCCAGTCTCGGTGGCGGCCCGTCGCGCAGGGTGAACGCGGCAACGGCCAGCGTGCGGCCACCGACGACCACCCCGTAGGCCACCGCGAGGTCGACACGATCGACGGACCCGAGCGCGTCGACGATCGGCTGGGTGAACACCGCGCCCCGGGGAGTCGCGATCACGGTCTTCCGGTGGTCGACCAGCCAGTAGTCCCCGTCGGCGTCGCGGCGGAAGAGGTTTTCCGTCGGAATCCACGCATCACCCGCGGCGAAGATTCCTCGCATCGCGCCGCCGGACATCTCGGCGTGCACACCCGCCCTGCCGAGGAGCAGACCGACCTCGTCGTCCTCGCACTCGCGGATGAATCCCTGCTCGTCCTCCAGCAGCCGGCCGGCGATCGGGTCGTAGGCCGCGAGCCGCACCTCGGCGCTGCCGGGCAGGGGCCGCCCTTTCGCCCCGACCTTCGCACCTGCGACGTTCGCGAGAACCACGTCGCCCTCGGTGGAGGCGTAGAACTCGAGGACCTTCGCCGGTGCGAACCGTTCCGTCGTGCGGCGCCACAAGCCCTGCGGCATTCCGGATCCGATGAAGAGCCGGACGGGATGGCTTCCGTCGAGCGCGAGGTTCTCGGCGTCGAGGATCTCTCGCATCATCGTCCACGTGTAGCTGACCACCGTCACGCCGTAGCGGTGGACCTCCTCGGCGAACCGCTCGGCGTCGAGTCCGCGCGAGAGCGCGATCCGCGATCCCCCCGCCACGGCGCCACCGATCGCGGCGAGAAGACTCGACGAATGATGCAGAGGCGCAAGGCAATACACGGTGTCGCCGCGGTCGAGATCGGCGGCCGAGGCCGTCCCGAACGCCGAGAGCGCCCACCGGTAGTTCGTGATCTGCTTGGTCTCCCAGTGCCCGTTGGACTCACTGCAGATGATGAACGCCAATTCGCGGGCCAGTCCGGGATCTGGCCGGTACCAGCCCGGCAACGTCACCGTGCCGGGGTCGATCTTCTCGAGATCGACGACGTTCGCCGACGGATCCACGTCGAGTTCGCGCTGGGCGCCGCCGCCGAGCACGAGCACCTGGATGCCGGTGGCGATCGCGGCGTCCAGATTCTCCGGATCGGTGACGATGCGCTCGACACCGTCGATGCGGAGGGCGGTGTGGACTTCCCGGCCCGGGGGCAGGAGGACCGCGACGGCACCGAGACGGGACAGCGCGACGATGGCGGCGAGCGCGCTCGGGCGCGTCTGCATCACGACGCCGACGTGAGCGGCGGGACGGACACCGGCATGGATCAGACCGCGGACCACGTTGTCGATCCGCTGATTGACCGCCTCGTAGGTGTGCACGCGATTGTCGAAGAGGAAGCACTCGCCTCCCGGCGCCTTGCGACGCTGCTCGGCCAGCAACCGGCTGAGCGAGATCTGGGTGTGCGGCTGGATCTGGCCGAGCCGGGCCAGCCTCGGCAGCGCCCGCGTGGCCTCGCCGGACAGTTCCACCGTGCCGCGCAACGCGCCGGACGCGAAGTCGCTGATCCCTTTGCCGACACCGACACCCACCTCGGCGACCGACGCCACGGTGTGAATGATGCGGTCGCTGATGGACACTCCGGATTCGCTACCGAAGTGCTCGTCGTAGCGCATGAGCTCGATGTTGGTGGGGCGCGGCCCCAGCCCCTCGTTCCACAGCACCCACTTGCCGGTCGTCGGCCACGTGTGGGTCGCCGCGGAAGAGCCGACGACGAGACCGAAATGCCCTGCCCGCAAAGTCGATTCGTATACGTTCGCGCGCGGGGCGGCCCGGCGGATGCCGCGGACGGCCAACGGCTGGCCGATGTCGTCGACCTCTCCCACGAACGCGAGGACGGGGCAGGTCAACTCCGCGAGCGACACCACCTGGTCCTTGATCACGAACCCGCCGGTCATCATGCGGTTGTGCACGATGAACTGCTTGAGCAACTCGGCGACCGCCGGTCCGGACCACGCGACCCACCCCTCGGTGGCGAGGAACCGTCGCTGCTGTTCCCGCGGCAACAGAGCTTCCCTGTCGTGCAACTGACGGAGGAAATCCAACCTCGACTTCAGTGTCTTGACGGGGTCCAGGAGCTGAAAGCCGGTGCGGGCCATCCACCCCGACACCGCGAGCCGGTTGAAGACGTGGTCCGCGAGGAAGTCGGCAGCGTCGGTGGCGAAGCCCGCCGGGATCCCGAACGGCAGCCCGGCGAGCGTGTCGACCGGACTGCCGAACGTCACGAGTCCGGCGATGTTGCGGCTGCGGCGGTACGCGGCGGCCTGATAGGCGAACATGCCGCCCTGCGAATACCCGGAGAGATAGACGTCACGTCCGGTGTGCGACCGCACCTGGTCGATGATCTCACTGATCGCGACGATGTGGTCGGCGAGATTCCGATCCCAGCCGCCCTCTTCGGAATCCGGTGATCCGAAGTCGACCACCCACGGGTCGATTCCCATCGAGCGCAGTATGCCGACCGCACCCTGGTCCCGTGTCACGTCGTAGACGTCGGCCGACATCATCATCGGCGGGACCAGGACGATCGGGGGGCCGGCGTCGGCCGGGTCCGTGTCGGGGAAATACCGTCGGAGCCGATACATCGGTGCGCGTTCGACCACCTCGAACGGCGATGTGGTGAGGTCCGTCTCGAGTCCGCCGAGACGAACCACCTCCAACCCGTTCTGCGCCGTCGCCACCACGCGACGGATCGGGCCCATCACCGTTTCGGTATTCAGTCCCACGAATACTCTCCCAGACTCTCGAACCGTGACGCACGTCTCGCTGCCGCCCGCCCTCACCCTACTGCGCTCGACGCGTCACACAGCCCCTAATCCGGGGCGTCCGACGCCGGTGTCATCGACACCACTCGCGCAGCGACTCGGACAGCTGACGGACCCCGCCCAACTGTTCGGCCACACGAATACCGGCCGTGCCGCCGCGGGCGTTACGCGAGGCGATCGAGCCCTCGACGGTGAGCACCTCCCGCACGTCCGGGGTGAGAGCCGGATCGACTCCGGCGAGTTCCTCGTCGGTGAGATCCTCGAGTCCGGCGCCCCGCGCCTCGGCGACGCGGACACACGCCCCCGCAGCCTCGTGGGCGACGCGGAACGGAACGCCCTGACGGACGAGCCACTCGGCGATGTCGGTGGCCAGCGTGAAGCCCGCCGGTGCCAGTTCCGCCATTCGATCCGTGTGGAATTCGAGAGTGGACACCAGTCCGGTGATCGCCGGGAGCAGCAACTCGAGCTGCGCCACCGAATCGAAGACCGGCTCCTTGTCCTCCTGCAGATCCCGGTTGTACGCCAGCGGCTGCGCCTTCAGCGTCGCCAGCAGACCGGTCAGATTGCCGATCAGCCTGCCCGACTTGCCGCGGGTCAGCTCGGACACGTCGGGGTTCTTCTTCTGCGGCATGATCGACGAGCCGGTCGACCAGGCATCGGCGAGCGTGATGTAGCCGAATTCCGGAGTGCTCCACAGGATGACCTCCTCGGCCATCCGCGACAGGTCGACGCCGATCATCGCGAGCACGAACGCCGCCTCGGCCGCGAAATCCCGCGACGAGGTGGCGTCGATCGAGTTCTCCGCCGACGAATCGAACGCGAGTTCCGCGGCGATCGCCTCCGGATCGAGCCCGAGCGACGAACCGGCCAGCGCCCCGGAACCGTACGGCGACACGGCCGCCCGCGCGTCGAAGTCCCGCAGCCGCGCAACGTCACGAAGCAACGGGTGCGTGTGCGCCAGCAGGTGGTGCGCGAGCAGCACGGGCTGCGCGGCCTGCAGGTGGGTCTTGCCCGGCATCACCGCGGACGGGTGCGCGGAAGCCTGCGTCGCGAGGGCGTCGACGACGTCGAGGACACCCTCGGCGACGCGGCGCACCGCGTCCCGCAGCCACATCCGGAACAGGGTCGCCACCTGATCGTTGCGCGAACGCCCCGCGCGGAGGCGTCCCCCGACCTCGGGACCGACCCGATCGATCAGACCGCGCTCGAGCGCCCCGTGCACGTCCTCGTCGGATTCGCTCGGGACGAACTCACCGCTCGCGACGTCGTCCGCGAGCCTGCCCAGACCGTCGAGCATCGTCGCCAGGTCGTCGTCACCGAGCAGGCCGGCCTTGTGCAGCACCCGGGCGTGCGCCGGGGAGGCGCGGACGTCGTACGGGGCCAGCACCCAGTCGAAGTGGGTGGATTTGCTCAGCGCCGCCATGGCGGCGGCCGGCCCGGACTCGAACCGGCCGCCCCAGAGGGCTCCTTCGTTGGTGCCGTGAGCACTCATGCCTAGAGGCCCAGATCGCGCTTCGCCGCGACCTTCGAGGACAGCCCGTGGATCTGCACGAATCCCTTGGCGTACGACTGGTCGAACGTGTCGCCCTCGTCGTAGGTGGCCAGGTTGAAGTCGTACAGCGACTGGTTGCTGCGGCGGCCGTTGACGATGATCGCGCCACCGTGCAGCACCAGCCGGATGTCGCCGGAGACGC
Source organism: Rhodococcus sp. NPDC057014 (assembly GCF_042673295.1). NCBI lineage: Bacteria > Bacillati > Actinomycetota > Actinomycetes > Mycobacteriales > Nocardiaceae > Rhodococcus > Rhodococcus sp. NPDC057014. The sequence continues at coordinate 16,218 of NZ_JBHUSF010000106.1, read as the reverse complement.
GTTCCTGCGTCTTCTCGATGAACGTGTCCAGCGCGACCTTCAGCGGGGAGAACCAGAGGCCGTCGTACACCAGCTCGCTCCAGCGCTGCTCGGTCTGGCGCTTGTAGCGACCCAGCTCCCGCTCCTGCGTGACGTGCTCGAGTTCCTGGTGGGCGTTGATGAGGACCATGGCGCCGGGAGCCTCGTAGATCTCGCGGCTCTTGATGCCGACGAGACGGTCCTCGACGACGTCGAGGCGGCCGACGCCCTGAGCGCCTGCGCGGCGGTTGAGTTCCTGGATGGCTTCCAGGACGCTGACGGGCCTGCCGTCGATCGCGACGGGGCGTCCGGCCTCGAAGCTGATGATCAGCTCGTCGGGAGCCTGCCAGTTGACGGTCGGATCCTGTGTGTAGTCGTAGACGTCCTTGGTCGGCGCGTTCCACAGGTCCTCGAGGAACCCGGTCTCGACGGCGCGGCCCCACACGTTCTGGTCGATCGAGAACGGCGACTTCTTGGAGACGTTGATCGGGATCTCGTTCTCCTCGGCGAACGCGATCGCCTTCTCACGAGTCCACGCGTAGTCGCGGACCGGCGCGATCACGTCGAGGTCGGGAGCGAGCGATCCGAATCCCACCTCGAACCGGACCTGGTCGTTGCCCTTGCCCGTGCAGCCGTGTGCGACGGTGGTGCCGCCGTGGGCACGCGCGGCCTCGACGAGGTGCTTGACGATCAGCGGGCGGCTGATGGCCGACACGAGCGGGTAGCGGTCCATGTAGAGGGCGTTGGCCTGGATGGTCGGCAGGCAGTATTCGTCGGCGAATTCGTCGCGGGCGTCGACCACGACCGACTCGACCGCACCGCAGTCGAGTGCACGCTGGCGCACGACCTCCATGTCCTCGCCGCCCTGGCCGAGATCGATGGCGACAGCAACAACTTCCTTGCCGGTCTCCTTGCCGATCCAGCTGATGGCGACTGAGGTGTCCAGCCCGCCCGAGTAGGCGAGTACGACGCGATCGGCCATGGTCCTTGTGCTCCTTAGGTTGAAGATCTGTAGAGATGATTCAGTTGTCAGGCGAGGGATTCGATCTTGGCCGCGAGTTCCGCCCCGCTCAGCGGCTCACGTGCCACCACGAGAATGGTGTCATCCCCCGCGATGGTTCCCACGACGTCAGGTAATGATGCCCGATCGAGTGCACTCGCCAGATAGTGCGCTGCCCCCGGGGGGGTTCTCAGCACCGCCATGTTGCCACTGGCATCGGTCGACACCAGTAGCTCCCCCAGCAACCGCGACAGCCGGTCGGTTCCGCCGGAGACGCCGCGGACGGGATTTCCGTCCTCGGGCACCACGTACACCCCGGCGCCGCCGTCGGCGGCGCGGAGTTTCACGGCACCGAGTTCTTCGAGGTCGCGCGACAGCGTGGCCTGGGTGGCGTCGATGCCTTCGGCCGCGAGGAGGGTCGCGAGTTCGGTCTGGCTGCGGACCGGGTTGTTCGACAGGATCGCGACGATGCGTGCCTGCCGACCCGCCCGGGTCGGCGCCGTGGCCGCGTTCGCGGCTCGCTGCGGGGGTGCCGCATTCACGGACGGTCTCCGGTTCGTTGTGCGAGCAGCCACACGAGCAGTGCCTTCTGCGCGTGGAGTCGGTTCTCCGCCTCGTCCCAGACGACGCTCTGCGGTCCGTCGAGGACGGCGTCGGTGATCTCTTCGCCGCGGTGAGCGGGCAGGCAGTGCAGGACCACCGAGTCGGCGTCCGCCTTCGCGAGCAGCGCCTCGTTGATCTGGAACGGGCGGAAGGGTCCGACCCGGTCGAGTCCGTCGTTCTCCTGGCCCATCGACGTCCAGGTGTCGGTGACGAGTGCGTCCGCTCCGACGACCGCCGCCTGCGGATCCTCGGTGAGAGTGATGGTCGCGCCGGTGTCGGCGGCCCGCGCGCGGGCTGCGTCGACCACCCAGGGCAGGGGTGCGAATCCCTCGGGGCTGGCAATGGTCACGTCGACGCCGGCGGTGACACCGCCCAGCATCAGCGAGTGCGCCATGTTGTTGGCGCCGTCGCCGAGATAGGTGAGCTTCAGGCCCTTCAGGGAGCCTTTCCGCTCCGCGAGGGTCTGCAGGTCGGCCAGGACCTGGCAGGGGTGGAACTCGTCGGACAGCGCGTTGACGATCGGGACGTCGGCGCCGGATGCCATCGCCTCGAGCCGCTTCTGCCCGAACGTGCGCCACACCACGGCGTCGACGTACCGCGACAGAACGCGGCCGGTGTCCTGCAACGTCTCCTCGCGGCCGAGCTGGGTGCTGCGCCCGTCGACGACGATCGCGTGACCGCCGAGTTGTGCGATGCCCATCTCGAACGAGAACCGGGTGCGCGTGGAGTTCTTCTCGAAGATCACGCCGACCCCGCGCGGGCCTTCGAGCGGACGTTCGGCGAACGGGGCCTTCTTCAGCCTGGCGGCGAGCTCGAGGACCTCGGCCTGCTGTTCGGGGGTGAGGTCGTCGTCCCGGAGAAAGTGTTTCACCACGGTCGTCACTGCTTTCCCGGCTGAGCGGCCGATTGCGCGTTGTCGAGGATCGCAGGCAGGGCCGCGACGAATCCTTCGGCCTGTTCGTCCGTGAGGACGAGGGGCGGAGCGAGCCGGACGACGCCCGGCTGCGCGGCGTTGAGGAGGTATCCGGCCTCGCGGGCGGAGTTCTCCACCGCGGGCGCCACGTCCTGGGTGAGGACGATGCCGAGCAGTAGTCCGGCGCCGCGGACGTGGTCGATCAGCGGGTGGCCGAGACTTTCGATGCCTGCCGACAGTGTCTTGCCGAGCGTGTCGGCGCGGGAGATGAGGTCGTCCTCGGCGATGGTCCGAAGCACGGCGAGCGCTGCCGCCGCGCAGACGGGGTTCCCGCCGAACGTCGTGCCGTGCTTGCCCGGCCCGAACAGATCCGCGGTCGCGCCGGTGGCGATGCAGGCGCCGATCGGCATCCCGCCACCCAGGCCCTTCGCGAGAGTCATGACGTCGGGCACGATCCCGACCGCCTGGTGAGCGTAGAACCAGCCGGTGCGGCCGATCCCGGTCTGCACTTCGTCGAGCACGAGCAGGGCGCCGCGATCAGCGGTGATCTGCCGTGCGCCTGCGAGGTATCCCTCCGGCGGAACGACGACTCCGCCCTCACCCATCATCGGCTCCAGGAACACGGCTGCGGTGTCGGCGTCGACGGCGCGATCGAGTGCGTCGAGGTCGCCGTACGGGACGTGCACGACACCCGGGGGCATCGGCTCGAACGGCGCCCGCTTGGCGGCCTGCCCGGTGAGCGCGAGAGCGCCCATCGTCCGGCCGTGGAACGAGTTCTCCGCCGCGATGATCTTCGATCGTCCCGTGGCCCGCGCGAGCTTGAACGCCGCCTCGTTGGCCTCGGTGCCGGAATTGCAGAAGAAGACCCGCCCGGGAGCACCCAGATGCGACAGCAACTTCTCGGCCAGTTCGATCGCCGGTTCGCTGGCGTACAGATTCGACACGTGCCCGAGCGTCGACAATTGCGCCGTGACGGCCTCGATGATCGCCGGGTGGGCGTGCCCGAGGATGTTGACGGCGATGCCGGCGAGGAAGTCGACGTACTCCTTGCCGTCGGCGTCGGTGAGCACCGCACCCTGACCGCGCGTGAGAGCCACCCGGGGGACGCCGTAGGTATTCATCAGGGCGCCGGACCAGCGCTGCTGGAGTTCCGGGGTTCCGGTCATGGGGCAACTCCCTCGGTAGGTGAAGTCGGGGCGGGCGTGACCATCGTGCCGATGCCCTCGCCGGTGAACAGTTCGAGCAGAACGGAATGCGCGAGGCGGCCGTCGATGACGTGTGCTGTGGGTACGCCGCCGCGGACCGCGCGCAGGCAGGCCTCCATCTTGGGCACCATGCCGGCGTCGAGGGTCGGCAGCAGTTGCGCGAGCGCGTCCACGTCGATCTCGGTGGCCAGCGAATCGCGGTCCGGCCAGTTCGTGTACAGCCCTTCGACATCCGTGAGGACCACGAGCTTCTCGGCGCCGATGGCCTCGGCGAGCGCGGCGGCGGCGGTGTCCGCGTTGATGTTGTGCACCACACCGTCCGAGTCGGGGGCGATGGTCGACACCACGGGAATCCGGCCCGCGCGGATGAGGTCGAGAACGGCCTCCGGATTCACGGTCGTGACGTCGCCGACGAGTCCGATGTCCGTCGGCCTGCCCTCGACCATCACGGTGCGCTTGGTGGCGGTGAACAGGTGCGCGTCCTCACCGGAGATCCCGACGGCGTACGGGCCGTGGGCGTTGATCAGCCCGACCAGTTCGCGGCCGACCTGACCGAACAGCACCATCCGGACGACGTCCATCACCTCGGGGGTGGTGACGCGGAATCCGCCCTTGAATTCTCCTGTCATGCCGAGTTTTCCGAGCATGGCGTTGATCTGGGGGCCGCCGCCGTGCACGACGACCGGCTGAATTCCGACCGTCCGCAGGAACGCCATGTCGGCGGCGAACGCCGTCTTCAGCGCGTCGTCGACCATGGCGTTGCCGCCGTACTTCACGACGACGACCTTGTCTCGGAACTGCTGCAGCCACGGCAGCGCCTCCGCCAGGACGTGGGCCTTCTGGTGATCGGTGATGCCGGTGAGCGCTTCGCTGGCCGCTGTCATGACGAATACGCCGAGTTCTCTTCGACATAGGCGTGCGAGAGGTCGGTGGTCCGGATGGTCACCGCGTGCTCGCCCAGACCCAGGTCGATATCGAGGGCGATGTCGATGTCGCTCAGATCCACGTCCCGCGCACCCGGGGCGCCGACGCCGTCGATGCAGACGGGGGCGCCGTTGAACGACACCGAGATCTTGTCGGGGTCCAGCTCGATCGGCGCGATGCCGATCGCGGCGAGGACCCGGCCCCAGTTGGGGTCGGAACCGAACAGCGCTGTCTTGACGAGGCTGTCCCGCGCCACCGTCCGGGCCCCGATCAGCGCGTCGTGCTCGCTGACCGCGCCGCCGACGGTGACCCGCACCCGCTTGGTGACGCCCTCCGCGTCGGCCATCATCTGATCGGCCAGATCGTCGCAGACGGCCGTCACGGCGGCATTCAGTTCGTCCTGGGTGGGTGTCACGTTGCTCGCGCCGGACGCGAGCAGCAGCACGGTGTCGTTCGTCGAGGTGGCACCGTCGACGTCCAGCCGGTCGAACGTCACCCGGGTCGCGGCCCGCAGCGCGGTGTCGAGTTGGGCCGCGGTCGCGACGGCGTCGGTCGTCACCACGCACAGCATCGTCGCGAGCGCGGGTGCCAGCATGCCCGCACCCTTCGCCATTCCGCCGACGTTCCACTTCCCCGCATGATGCAGGGCGGCCTGCTTCGGCACCGTGTCGGTGGTCATGATCGCGTACGCGGCGTCCGTGCCGCCCGAGATTCCGCCTGCGAGTTCGTGGACGGCCTCCGTGACGCCGGTCAGGACCTTGTCCATGGGCAGGCGGTCGCCGATCAGACCGGTCGAACACACCGCGACCTCGACGGCACCGGTCTCGGTGCCCCAGTTGCTCAGCGCCGACGCCACCTCCTCGGCCGTCTTGTGCGCGTCCTGGAATCCGCCCGCACCCGTGCACGCGTTGGCACCACCCGAATTGAGCACGACGGCGCGCAGCCTGCCCGTGGTGAGCACCTGCTGTGACCACAGCACCGGAGCGGCCTTCACCTTGTTCGCGGTGAAGACGCCTGCCGCCGCGAGTTCCGGTCCCTCGTTGAGCACAAGGGCCAGGTCGGCGTTGCCGCTCGCCTTGATACCCGCCTTGATCCCGGACGCGCGGAAGCCCGCGGGCCCCGACACTCCCTGGCTTCGGACCAGGGTGCCGCCGGCGACTTCCCGGGTCGGGTGCGGATCGATCGTGCTGTCACTGCTCACGGGGCAACTCCCACTGTCGAGAGACCGGCGGTCTCGGGTAGTCCAAGCGCAAGATTCATCGATTGCACCGCTCCTCCGGCGGTGCCCTTCGCGAGGTTGTCGATCACCGCGACGACGACGAGCTGTCCGGCGTCGGCATCGACCGTCACCGCGATCTGAACCGCATTCGAACCGACGACCGCACCGGTCTGGGGCAGCACGCCCTGGGGCAGCACGTGCACGAACGGCTCGTCCGCGTATGCCTTTTCGTAGATCGCGCGCACCTCGTCCTCGGACGAGGTGGTGACCGCGGTGCAGGTCGCGAGGATGCCGCGCGGCATCGGTGCGAGCACGGGGGTGAACGACACGGTGACAGGCTCACCGGCGAGTTCGGAGAGATTCTGGACGATCTCCGGGGTGTGGCGGTGCACGCCGCCGACGCCGTACGCGCGGACCGACCCCATCACCTCGGAGCCGAGCAGATCGGCCTTGGGGGCACGTCCCGCGCCGGACGCGCCGGTGACCGCGACGATCGTGACCCGCGGTTCGACGATGCCCGCCGCGACCGCGGGGGCCATCGCCAGGCTCGACACCGTCGGGAAGCACCCGGGGACGGCGATGCGCGTGGCGCCCGCCAACTTCACGCGGGCACCGGGGAGTTCCGGAAGTCCGTACGGCCAGCTCCCTGCGTGCGGGCTCTTGTAGTACCGCTCCCAGTCCTCGGCGTTCGTCAGCCGGAAGTCCGCGCCGCAGTCGATGATGACCGTGGACTCGGGCAGATCCTTCGCGTACTGCGCCGAATTGCCGTGCGGCAGACCGAGGAACACCACGTCGTGACCGGAGAGCGTGTCGACGGTGGTGTCTTCCAGCACTCGGTCGGCGAGGGGAAGCAGGTGCGGATGGTGCGAACCCAGGGTCGAGCCGGCGTTGCCGCCGGCGGTGAGCGCGCCGATGACGAGCGAACCGTCTGCATACGACGGGTGCCCCAGCAGCAGACGCAGCACCTCGCCACCGGCGTATCCGCTCGCGCCGGCGACGGCAATCCTGATCGGTTTTCCCGCGTGCTCAGTCATACGATTGATTATGCATCATCATGCAAGCTAATACACAACGTGGTCTCCCGGCGGGACGGAAACTGCGGTCACTGCTTGCCGAGCGACCGCCGGATCTCGTCGAGTTTGGCCCTACCCGCCTTCTCCCGCTTCTCCCACGCGTCCTCCAGAGAGTGCCCCGACGGGCTGTCGTGCGCCAGTTCCGAGGAGCCCATCGCCGTGCCGAACCGTCCCTCGATCCGCTCACGGACGCGGTCGAACGTCGGGACACCGCCCGGGGTGTAGTCCGGCTCCGGCACCCCCGGCACGACGTGGGGCACGACCTCCGCCGTCACCGGATCCTCGGCCGGAATCGCCGCGCCCACGTCCACGGCCGCGAGAAGTGCGCCGAGCCCCGGACGTCCGGCGGCCACCGCGCGCACGACCTCGAGGAACTCGGCGTCGGTCAACTGACTCGCCGCCGCCACGACGTCGCGCACCTCGGTCATCGCACCGCTCCTCACCGCCTCGGGCCCTCCACCCAGGCTACGGGTCAGCTGCGCAGTTCGGCACCCACCGCGGCGGTCGCCGCGGCGACCGCGGCATCGCGGGCGGCGCTCGCCTCGTCCTCGGTCAGGGTGCGGTCGGCGCCCCGGAATCGCAGTGCGAACGCCAGCGACTTCCGGCCCTCCCCGACCTGCTCGCCCTCGAACACGTCGAACAGCCGGATGTCCTCGAGAAGTTCCCCGCCACCCGACCGCAGGGCGGCCTGGACCTCGGCCGCGGGAACCGCGGTGTCCACGACGACCGCCACGTCCTGAAGGACCGCGGGGAAGGGCGAGACCGTCGGCGCGGGCAGATTCTCCACCAGCGGCAATGCGCTCAGATCGATCTCCACCGCGCTCGTCCGCGGGGGAAGGCCGGCGCGCTCGAGCACTGCGGGGTGCAACTCGCCCGCGTGCCCGACGACGACGCCGTCCACGAGAAGCTCCGCGCCGCGGCCCGGGTGCCACGGCAGGTACTGCGCCGCGCGGAACTCCAGCTCGACACCGGCCGCGGCGGCCACCGTGCGGGCTGCGGCAAACGCGTCGGTGGCGTCGGCTGCGCGTCCCGCGCCCCACGGACCACTCGGCTCACGCTGCCCGGTGAGCACCGCCGCCACGTGCACCGGCTGATCCGGCAGCGACTGCAGCAGCGCCGTGATCTGCTCGTCGGTCGGACGACGGTCCACCGGCAGCGCCGCAACCGGCTTCGTGTCCGCGCCGGGCAGCACGACCTGCGCGATGCCGAACAGCGACAGGTCGCGCTGTCCGCGGGAGACGTTGCGGGCGAGGACCTCGAGCAGTCCGGGCAGCAACGTGGTGGCCAGTTCGGGCCGATCCGATTCGAGCGGATTGAGCACCCGGCTGGTGTTCCTGCGCGGATCTTCCGGATCCAGCCCCCACGTGTCGAACACGGCGGTGGGCAGGAAGACGGGGGGAAGGATCTCGACATACCCCGAGAACGCCAGGGCACGGCCGACGGCCCGCTTCCGGCGCTGCGTCGGCGTCAACCCACGTCCCGCGGGGGCCGCGGGCAGCACCGACGGAATCTTCTCGAGACCCTCGAGGCGCAGCACCTCCTCCACCAGGTCGGCCGGCTGCACCAGGTCGGGGCGCCACGACGGCGGGGCCGCGACGAGCTGGCCGTGACCGCTGTCGCTGACCCCGACCTCGACGTTGCAGCCGATCTGCGTCAGGCGGCGCGCCGCGGTGCCCGTGGGGTACTCGACACCCGCGACGCGGTCGGGAAGGTCGATGTCCATGCGGATGGGCCGGTGCGCGGTGACCTCGCCGATGTCGGTGAGCGCCGACTCGACCCGCCCACCGGCGATGTCGACGAGCAGTGCGGCCGCGCGGTCCAGTGCCGCGACGGGGATCTCGGGATCGACGACGCGTTCGAAGCGCTTGCCCGCCTCACTCGTCAGCTTGTGCCTGCGCGCGGTCTTGAACACCGCGAGCGGATCCCAAGTGGCCGCCTCGAGCAGAATGTCGGTGGTCCCCGGTCCGACCTCGGTGGACGCACCTCCCATGATGCCCGCCAGCGACACGACTCCCGAGTCGTCGGCGATCACGACGTCCTCGGGGTCGAGGACGCGCTCGGTCTCGTCGAGAGTCGTCAACTTCTCCCCCGCCACTGCGCGGCGCACGACGAGTTCGCCGCTGATCTTCGCGGCGTCGAACGCGTGCAGCGGCTGGCCCAGTTCGAGCAGAACATAGTTGGTGACGTCGACGGCCGGCGAGATCGGGCGGACACCCGACAGCAGCAACCGGCGCTGCAGCCACCACGGGCTGACCGCATTCGGATCGATACCCGTCACCCGGCGGGCGGCGAACCGCGTCGCCTTCGACTCCGGTTCGACGCGGATCGGCCACGCCTCCCCGTCCACCGGCGACGGCGGCAGCGCCGCAGGGTCGGCGAAGTCCAGGTCGAACCCGCACGCCAGTTCACGGGTGAGCCCGCGGACGGAGAAGCAGTAGCCGCGGTCCGGGGTGATGTTGAGTTCGATGACCGTGTCGTGCAGACCCATCAACTCGTTCGCGTCCGCGCCCGGAAGCGCGGTGCCCGGCTCGAGGACGAGGATGCCCGAGTGGTCCTTGCCGATGCCCAGTTCGGCCACCGAGCAGATCATCCCGTCGGAGACCTGCCCGTACGTCTTGCGGGACGCGATGGCGAAACCACCGGGCAGAACTGCACCCGGGAGCGCGACCACCACGAGGTCGCCTTCGGCGAAGTTCCGGGCGCCGCACACGATGCCCTGCGGCTCGGCCGCTCCCACATCGACCTTGCAGAAGCGGATCGGCTTCTTGAATTCGGTGAGCTCGGTGATTTCGAGAACCTTGCCGACCACGAGGGGGCCGTCGACCGGCTCGAGCCGGTCGACTTCCTCGACCTCGAGCCCGACCCGGACGAAACCTGCGTCGAGTTCCTCGGCGGTGACGTCCCAGTCCGGGGTGGCACGCTGCAGGATCTCGGTCAGCCAGGATTGCGCTACTCGCACGTCTGCTCAGCTCTCTCGTTCGTGAAAATGTCGTGACTGTGGTGGACGGGATCCGGGTGACGCGGGGTCAGCCCTGGACACCGAAGGGCAGCGTGAAACGCACGTCGCCCTCGACGATGTCGCGCATGTCCGGGATCCCGTTCCGGAACTGGAGTGTGCGCTCGAGCCCCATGCCGAACGCGAACCCGGTGTACACGTCGGGGTCGATTCCGGAGGCGCGCAGCACATTCGGGTTGACCATTCCGCAGCCGCCCCACTCGACCCAGCCTGCGCCGCCCTTCTTGTTCGGGAACCACACGTCCACCTCGGCGGACGGTTCCGTGAACGGGAAGTAGTTCGGCCGCATCCGGGTGCGGGTCTCGGGGCCGAACAGTGCGCGGGCGAACGCGTCGAGCGTGCCGCGCAGATGTGCCATGGTGAGGCCCTTGTCGACCGCGAGCCCCTCCACCTGGGAGAAGACGGGGGTGTGCGTCGCGTCGAGTTCGTCGGTGCGGAACGTCCGCCCGGGGCACACCACGTAGATCGGCACCTCGCGCGAGAGCATCGTGCGCACCTGCACCGGCGACGTGTGCGTGCGGAGCACCTGCCGCGAACCCTCGGGTGCGAGGTGGAACGTGTCCTGCATCGTCCGGGCAGGGTGATCGGGCAGGAAGTTCAAGGCATCGAAGTTGAAGTGCTCGGTCTCCACCTCCGGCCCCTCGGCGACCTCCCAGCCCATGGCCACGAACACGTCCTCGACCTGCTCGGAGATGATGCTGATCGGGTGGCGGGCACCCACCGGCTGACGCTGCGACGGCAGCGTCACGTCGATGGCCTCGGCCACGAGCACTGCGGCGTCGCGCTCGGCGAGCAGCACGGCGCGGCGCTCGTCGAAGGCCGCGCTGATCCGGGTGCGGGCGACGTTCACGCGCTTGCCCGCGTCGGCCTTCTCCTTGCCCGGCAGGGCTCCGAGTCCGCGGCGAGCGAGGGCGATCGGCGACTTGTCGCCCATGTGCTCGACCTTGGCCTTCGCGAGGTCGTCGAGATCCGCCACCGACGCGAACGCCTTCTCGGCGCTCTCCGCCGCCGCAGTCAAGGCGTCCTCGGTGAGCGCACTCGCATCGACCGCGCCGCCTTCGACCCCCGTGGAGGCAGCGCCCTCTTTTTTAGCCACGACCGGTGCCACTCCTTAAGTTCTTTCAGTCAACACTCTCGACGAAACCGAAACAGCTCGCCGTCAAATCCTATGCGATCCGATTTTCGCCGTTTCAGCTGTCGGTTCGCTTGCGGTTCTGGACCCGCGCGCTCGAATACAGGCAGATCGACGCGGCCGTCGCCAGGTTGAGGCTCTCGGCTCGACCGTGGATCGGAATCCGCACTCGGTGGTCCGCCCGCGCCGCGGTGGCCGCGTCGAGGCCGTGGGCCTCGTTGCCGAACAACCACGCCGTGGGGCGGGCCAGGAGTTCGTCGGCGTCGTCCAGATCGACTTCGCCGTCCGCCGCCGTGGCGAGCACCTGAATGCCCGCCGCGGTGATGCTGTCGAGAACCGCGGCCGTGTCCCGTTCACGCACCACCGGAAGATGGAAGAGACTTCCAGCGGATGCCCGGACACACTTGCCGTTGTGCGGGTCGACGCTGTCGCCCGCGAGAATCGCCGCGTCCGCGCCCACCGCGTCCGCGACCCGGATGACGGTGCCCGCGTTGCCCGGCTCCGCGACCGCGACCGGAACCGCCAGCAGGCGGGTTCCGGGGCCCATCGCCTCGGCCAGCGGAACGTCGAGGAGATCGCACACCGCGACGAGACCCGGCGGGGTCACCGTGTCGCTGAGCGCACGGACCGCCCGGTCCGTCACCAGCGACGTGCGGACACCCGCTGTGTGCGCCCGGTCGATCAGCGTCGAGTACCTCTGCTCCGCGTCCGCGGTGAAGAAGAGGTCGTGCACCGGGTGGGTGGCGAGTGCCTCGCCGACGGAGTTCTCCCCCTCCACCAGGAATCGCCCGACCTTCCGGCGTTCCGCGGTACGCAGCAGCTTGACAGCAGAAACGACCCGTGGTGTGCGCTCGGTGAGCGGGTCCACGGGTCGTTTCCGAGGCTCGAAAGGCCCGGGTGCGAGACTCAGGCTGCTTCTCCGGCCGGAGCGTTCACGTCAGCCGGGAGGGCTGCCTTGGCGAGGGCCACGAGGCCGGCGAATGCCGCGGCGTCGGACACGGCCAGCTCGGCGAGGTTCTTGCGGTCGACCTCGATCTCGGCCAGACGCAGACCCTGGATCAGGCGGTTGTACGTGATGTCGTTCGCCCGTGCAGCGGCGTTGATACGCGTGATCCACAGCTTGCGGAAGTCGCCCTTGCGCGCACGGCGGTCACGGTAGGCGTAGGTCAGCGAGTGGAGCTGCTGTTCCTTGGCCTTGCGGTACAGGCGCGAGCGCTGTCCGCGGTAGCCGCTGGAGGCTTCGAGAATCGAACGACGCTTCTTCTGGGCGTTTACCGCCCTCTTTACGCGTGCCACTGAAAAATCCTGTCAATCTTGGGGCGGTGAGCTGCCCCGGGTGGTCAGTAAAAGGGGTGTCGACTCAGATGTCGAGCAGGCGCTTGATGCGAGGAGTGTCAGCCTTGCTGACGACAGCCACGCCATCGAGGCGACGGGTCACCTTGGTGGCCTTGTGCTCGAGCAGGTGGCGGCGACCGGCCTTCTGGCGCAGGATCTTTCCGCTGCCGGACACCTTGAATCGCTTCGCGGTGCCGCTGTGGGTCTTCGACTTGGGCATGGAGTCCTCAGTTCTCTGTATCCGGACCGTGATCCGGGTCGTGCTGGTGTAGTCGGACTAGCTGGTCGGCGCTTCGCCGGGCGTAGTGCCGCCCGCCTGCTCCGCAGGTGTCGCCGGAGCCTGCGCCGGTGCGGGAGTTGCCCGCTGCGCCGGCGGCGCGGCGGCGCTCTCCTGCGCCTTGACACGGGTCTTCGCGCCCTTGTGCGGAGCGAGCACCATCGTCATGTTTCGACCGTCCTGCTTGGCGGACGTCTCCACGAACCCGAGATCCGCGACGTCTGCACCGAGACGCTGCAGCAGCCGGAAACCGAGCTCCGGACGCGACTGCTCACGTCCGCGGAACATGATCGTGACCTTGACCTTGGATCCGGCCTCGAGGAAGCGCACGACGTTGCGCTTCTTGGTCTCGTAGTCGTGATCGTCGATCTTGGGACGGAGCTTCTGCTCCTTGATGACCGTGAGCTGCTGGTTCTTACGCGACTCACGAGCCTTCTGCGCGGCCTCGTACTTGAACTTGCCGTAGTCCATGATCTTGCAGACCGGCGGGCGAGCGTCGGGGGCCACCTCGACCAGGTCGAGATCGGCCTCGAGGGCCAAGCGGAGTGCATCTTCAACACGCACGATGCCAACCTGTTCACCTCCGGGTCCGACGAGGCGGACCTCGGGAACTCGGATGCGATCGTTGATGCGGGTCTCAGTGCTGATGGGGCCTCCTAGGTTGAACGGTCTTGTCTCGAGACCGCCGGCAGCCCGTACGCCCGGATTCCCAACAAAAAAGCCCCGCTGCGGTGAATGACTCTCACCATGCGGGGCCCGATGTCGACCGATCAGACGAACTCACGGCTCACGCCGATCCCTCATCTCCTCACACTCGAGGAACCCGAGCCGAGTAACCTCGGACCGAGCGACCGGACCACTGAGCTGCAGTTTTACCTGCCGCGCAGAGGTGGGAGTCGGACTCCACTTGCTGCCCCCGACAAATCCGAAGGCGGTCGTTGCACCAAGGGTAACATTTGCGCACGTCGCGAGCTAATCGATGCCGGGACGTTGTGTCCCACGGCCACCTGGCCGCTATGTCATCGGCCGCTGGTGGAATCCTCTAGGGCATGACGGACAACATCGATGACACCCCGAACGACGGCACCGTGAGCGGCGGTGACCAGAATACCGACGTCCGGGAACTGGCCGACGTTCCCTCGGTCGAGGTCATCAGCCGGGCCGCGGTCATGCTCATGAGTTCGGCAGCCGAGAAACTCGGCCTGTCCGACGCCGACCCCGATTCCAGCCCCCACCGCGACCTCGACGAGGCCCGACGAGTCATCACGGCCCTCGCCGGCCTGGTGACCGCGTCCATCGAGTACCTCGGACCGCACGCGGGGCCGATCCGCGAAGGCCTGCAGGCGCTGCAGCGCGCGTTCCGCGAAGCCTCTTCGCACCCGGACGAGCCCGGCAAGGGTCCGGGTGAGAAGTACACCGGTCCCGTGTACTGACATGGCGGGCAGAAACAAGACCGAGCAGACTTCGGCCGGCGTCGACGAGTTCCTCGACACGATCGCCGACCCGGTGAAGCGCGCCGACAGCGCACGGCTGGTGGAACTGCTCACCGCCGCGACGGGAGAGCCCGCCGCGATGTGGGGAACCAGCATCGTCGGATTCGGCTCCCGCCACTACCGGTACGCCAGCGGCCACGAGGGCGACACCGCCCTGATCGGATTCTCGCCGCGGGCGGCGGCACTCACCCTGTATCTCTCCCTCGACTTCGCCGAGCACGAGGCCGAACTCGCCGCGCTCGGCAAGCACAAGGTCGGCAAGGGCTGCCTCTACGTCAAGAAACTCGCCGACGTCGACGAGTCGGTTCTCGTCTCGCTGGTGAACCGATCCGTGGCGGCCGCCCGCGCGCTCTGATCGCCCTCACCGGTCGAATACGGTGCGCGCGTCGGCGGGCGGTTCGCCGAAGAGGTCCGGATCCCGCGGGACGAACGACCGGCCGGTGAGGGTGGCGTCGGAGACCCGGTCCAAGCGGAACCAGCGCACACCCGCCCGCCTGAGGCACCACGCGACGAGGAACCACGACCCCCTCGTGTGCGCCAGAAGGTGCGGTTCGACGACCCGCTCGGTGCGCGCGCCGTCCCGGTCCACATACCGCAGGGACACCATCAGTTCGCGCTGCAGTCCGTCTTCGACGACGCGGCGGATATGGGGTTCCGCGCCACCTCCGGTGCTGTCTCGCCGGATCCACACCTTCGCGCCGAGCTGCTCCACCCGCTCCCTCGACTCCGCGTCCATCACGTCGAGCAGCTTGGCGAGCGCGGCCCGCCCGTCGGTCGCGAACGGCGCATCGCGAAAGGCCGTGAGGGCGAGCGCCACCGAGACCGCCTGAGCGGGAGTGAAATTCACCGGCGGCAACGTGCCGTGCCCGATGATCCCGTATCCCCCACCCGGTCCGGCAGTGGCCCGGATCGCGGCACCCGACGACTGCAGCACGGCGATGTCCCGCTTGATCGTGCGGGGCGTCACCTCGAACTGCGCCGCCAACTGCTCCGCGGTCCGGCCCCGGTCACCCGCGCGGCGCAGTTCTTCCGTCAGGGCATGGAGGCGAGCTGGACGATCCATGAGGGCAGTCTGCCGAACGTCCACGACAATATCCCGATTCCGATCGGGCGATTCCGTTATGAGACTGTGACGAATACGGTGACACGCTGATGTCACCGTTGCGGGTTCACTCTTGTTTCATGACTCGGAGAAGCGAAGTACACGGCAGCACAGGCACTCACATCATTCTGGTCCCCGGATTCTGGCTCGGCGCGTGGGCCTGGGAGGCAGTGGAATCCGGCCTGACCCGGCAGGGACATCACGTCACCGCGCTGACGTTGCCCGGACTCGACTCCATCGGCAGCGACCGCGCCGGCGTCCGCCTGGACGACCACGTCGCCGCGATCACGGAGGCGATCGCCAACACCCCGTCGTCGGAGCGCGCGGTGGTCGTGGCGCACAGCGGTGCGGGGCCGGTGGCGTACGCGGCGAGCGATCGGGTGCCCGACCGACTCGCCCACATCGTCTACGTCGACTCGGGACCATTGCAGAGCGGTACCGCGCTGCGCGACGATCTCGACCCGGCGGTCGCCGAGATTCCGTTGCCGTCGTGGTCCGAACTCGAGGCCGAAGGCAGCAGTCTCGACGGACTCGACGACGACACGCTCGACACGTTCCGCAACCGGGCGGTGCCCATGCCCGCCGGACCGGCGAGGGACACGGTCGAACTCACAGACAGCAGGCGGCTGGACGTGCCGACCACGGTGATCTGCACCAGTTTCCCGTCCGAGGTCATCCAGCAGATGGCCGCAGCGGGTCATCCGATGGCGGCCGAACTCGCGCAGATCGCGAAGGTCGACTACGTCGATCTGCCGACGGGACACTGGCCGATGTGGTCGCGGCCCGCAGACCTCGCGACCGCGATCGACGCGGCCGCGAGGGACTGACCGGATTCAGCTGACTGCTGCGGCCTTCTTCGGCGCCCGCTTACGCGGTGTCGCCGTGGTGGCCGCGGCAGTCTTCTTCGC
>NZ_JBHUSF010000105.1:0-25375 GCF_042673295.1 Rhodococcus sp. NPDC057014 | reverse complement strand
TCGGCGAGTTCGAATACTGGTTCGCAGGGATCAAGGTCGCCGCGATCCTGCTGTTCCTCGCCCTCGGTGCCGCCTACGTCTTCGGCCTGTGGCCGAGCCATTCCGCCGACTTCTCCAACCTCACCGATCACGGCGGCTTCACCCCCAACGGCTGGACCGTCATCCTCTCCGGCGTCGTCGTCGCCGTCTTCTCCATGGTCGGCCCCGAAATCGCCACCATCGCCGCCGCCGAATCCGCCGAGCCGGAGAAAGCCGTCGCCAAGGCCACCAACTCCGTGATCGCCCGCATCGGATTCTTCTACATCGGCTCCGTGCTGCTGCTCGCCGTCATCGTCCCCTGGACCGACGTCACGGTCGGCCAGTCGCCGTTCGTCGACGCCCTCGCCCAGATGGGCATCCCCGGCGGACCCGACATCATGAACGCCGTGGTGCTCGTCGCCGTACTCTCCTGCCTGAACTCCGGCCTCTACACGTCCTCGCGGATGCTCTTCACCCTCGCGCACAAAGGCGATGCGCCACAAAGCATCGCAAAGCTGGACAGCCGCGGCGTCCCCCGCAACTCGTTGCTCCTCGCAACCCTCGTCGGCTTCGCCTGCGTCGGCCTGGACTACCTCTCCCCCGACACCGTGTTCGCCTTCCTGCTCAACGCCTCCGGCGCCACCATCCTGATGGTCTACCTCATGATCGCGATGTCGCAGATCAAACTGCGTGGCCTGATGACCCGTGACGAAGTCGCCCGACTCCGCCTGAAGATGTGGCTGTTCCCCTACCTGTCCATCCTCGCCGCAGGCGGCATCCTCGCCGTGCTGGTGTCGATGTTCTACGTCGAATCGTCGCGCTCGCAGATCTCCCTGAGCGTCGGAGCCCTTGTCGCGACTCTGATCGCCTACCGGCTTCGCCGTCGCATCAACCCACCCGTCACCACTCACCCCGCACCCGTCACGAACTGACACCCGGGGCGGCGGCAGGCGAGACCCACCGTCTCCCGCCGCCGCCCCTTGCCGTGCGCGCACGCGACGTTCAGTCCCGTCGCCGTGCAGCATCGGCGTCGAGCTGCGCGGCGAGCAGCTGCGCCAGGTGGTCGCCGCGACGATCGGTCAGATCAGCGAGCTGGGTGCGGCAGGAGTAGCCGTCCGCGAGGATGGTGGTGTCGGCATCGGCTCCGGCCACGGCCGGGAGGAGCTGCTGCTCGGCGACGGCCACCGACACCTCGTAGTGTCCCTTCTCGACGCCGAAGTTCCCGGCCAGGCCGCAGCATCCGCCCAACCGCTGCACCTGTGCACCGGCGTTCTCCAGGAGCTGCGCGTCCGGACTCCACCCCATCACCGAATGGTGATGACAGTGCGGCTGCGCGACAACCGATTTGCCTTCCAGAGACGGCGGTTCCCACCCTCGGTCCGTCAGCAGCTCCGCCAGGGTGCGGGTGGCCCCGGCGACCGGGTCGGCGACCGCCCTGCCCAGCAGTTCCGCGGCGTCCGAACGCAGCACCCCGGTGCAGGACGGCTCCATGCCGACGATCGGGACTCCGGCCGCGGCGCTGCCGGACAGTGCGTCGACGGTGCGTCCGAGGATCTTCTTCGCCGCGGTGAGTTGACCGGTCGAGATCCAGGTCAGTCCGCAGCACTGCTGCTTGTCGGTCAACTGCGGTCGGTAACCGGCGGCCTCGAGCACCCGCACGGTGGCGTGCCCGACCTCGGGAGTGAAGTAGTTGGTGAACGAGTCCACGAACAGCAGCACCGGGTCACCGGTGGTGGCACGGTCGTTCTCGGTGGCCTTGAACCAGGACCGGAACGTCTGCTTCGCGAACGGTGGGATGGTGCGGCGCCTGTCCACTCCGGCCGACGACAATGCCAGCGGTCCGATGCCGGGTATGCGCATCACGGCGTTGACCGGGCCGGGGGCTCGGCTGGCGATCTTCGCCCAGCGTGGGAGCCACCCCAGCGAGTAGTGGGAGGCAGGGCGGATGCGACCCTTGTAGCTCTGGTGCAGCACTTCGGATTTGAACGCGGCCATGTCGACCCCGGTCGGGCAGTCCGAGGAACAACCCTTGCAGGACAGGCACAGGTCGAGGGCGTCGTGGACCTCCGGCGAACGCCAGCCTCCGTCGACGGCGGTGCCGTTGATCATTTCCTGCAGGACGCGCGCGCGGCCGCGGGTGGAGTCCTTCTCCTCCCGGGTCGCCTGATACGACGGGCACATCACGCCCCCGGTGGCGGTGTTGTCGGCCCGGCACTTCCCGACGCCGGTGCAGCGGTGCACGGCCTGGGTGAAGTCGCCGTCGTCGTGGTGATAGGCCATCGCGAGTCGACGGCGCACGAGCGGGGCAGCAGGTACCCGCAGATCCGCATCTACCGGGCGGGGATCGACGACGACACCCGGGTTGAGGATGTTGTCCGGGTCGAACACGTGCTTGACGGCGGCGAAGAGTGTCATCGCGTCCGGTGAGTACATCAGCGGGAGGAGTTCGCTGCGGGCGCGGCCGTCACCGTGCTCACCCGACAGCGAACCGCCGTAGCCGGCGACCAGTGTGCTTGCCGCCACCAGGAACTCCCGGAAGATGCCGCTGCCGCCGGGCTCGTCGAGCGGCCAGTCGATGCGCACGTGCAGGCAACCGTCACCGAAATGCCCGTACGGCAGGCCGGTGACGTTGTATTCGTTCATCAGCGCATCGAAGTCGCGGAGGTAGTTGCCCAGCATCGCCGGTGGCACCGCCGCGTCCTCCCACCCCGCATGCGCGGGCAGTCCGGCGGGGCTGCGCCCGGCAAGCCCGGCTCCGTCGGCCCGGATCCGCCACAACTCGGCGGCGCGGGCGGCGTCGGTGACCACGAGGCTGTCCACGGCGCCGCAGTCCCGTCCGACCTGCCGAGCCCGGGCGATCGTCTCGTCGAGCTGTTCGCCGACGACCTCGACGAACAACCAGGCCGCCCCCGTCGGCAGCGGCGGCACCGCCTCCGGGCCGCGACGCTCACGCACGACGTCGACGATCCGGGAATCGATCCCCTCGCAGGCCGTCGGATCGAACTTCAGCACCAGCGGGGTCGCGTCCCCCGCCGACGCGATGTCGGGGTATCCCAGGACGACCAGAACGCGGTGGGCGGGCTCGGACACCAGTCGTACCGTGGCCTGGGTCGCCACCGTGAGCGTGCCCTCGGTGCCGACCAGCATGCGGGTCACGTCGAACCGGTTCTCCGGCAGGAGATGTTCGAGGGCATAGCCGGACACCTGACGGCCGAACTGGCCGAGTTCGGTGCGGATGGTCGCCAGGCCGCCGCGGGTGACCTGCTGCAATGCACTCAGCGCCGGGGATGCCGGCAGCTCACCCGCCGCGCCCAGTCGCAGCGACTCCCCGGTTCCGGTGAGCACGTGGAGGCCCGTCACGTTGTCCGAGGTCCGGCCGTATCCGAGGGTGCGGGACCCGCAGGCGTTGTTGCCGATCATGCCGCCGATCGTGCAGCGCGTGAACGTCGACGGATCGGGGCCGAACCGCAACCCGTGGGCGGCAGCGGCCTGCTGCAGCACCACCTGGATCGTGCCCGGCTCCACCGTGGCGGTCTGTGCGTCCGGGTCGACGGAGAGCACCCGGTTCATGTGCCGGCTGAAGTCCAGGATCAGTCCGGTCCCGACCGCGTTGCCCGCCACCGAGGTGCCGCCCCCACGACTGGTCAGGGAGACGCCCTCCCGGCGGCACACCGCGAGCGCCGCCTCGACCTCGTCGGCGTGTCGTGGCCGCGCGACGACCAGCGGCCGCACCCGGTAGAGGGAAGCGTCGGACGAATAGGCGGCGCGGGTCGTGCCGTCGGAGAGAACATCGCTCACTCCAGAACTGCGCAGCTCAGCGGCCAGTGATTCAGCGGTGATCATTCGTAGCATGCTACAGCTTCTAGCATGCTACGAACAGTCCCGTGTTGTTACAGTGTTCGGGTGGCAGACGAAGCGCTCGAACTCGAACCGCTCACCCCGTTCCCGGGACGACGGATGGAGCAGGCCGTCGCGGCCGTGCGGGCAGCCATCGACGACGGCCGCATGAAGCCGGGAGTGAAGTATTCGGTCTACCAACTAGCCGAGGGCCTGGGCATCTCCCGCACCCCCGTGCGCGACGCGCTGCTCCGCCTCGAGGAAGTGGGACTCATCAAGTTCGAGGCCCGGCAGGGCTTCCGCATTCTGCTCCCCCAGCCCAAGGAGATCGCCGAGATCTTCGCAGTCCGATTGGCGCTGGAACTTCCCGCCGTCCGCAAGGCCGCGACCGCATCCGACCCCACCCTGTCGAACGCATTACTACGCCAACAGCGCCTGATGCGGGACGCGGCCGCCGTCGGCGACGAACACCAGTTCGCCCATCATGACCTCGGGCTTCACGACCTGATCCTCGATGCCGCCGACAACAGCCGGGCCCGCGCGATCGTCAAGACACTGCGCGAGACCACCAGGCTCCTCGGGGCCAACACCGCCGACAAGACCAGAACCCTCACCGACATCGACGACGAGCACACACCGGTCATCGACGCGATCATCGCCGGGCACCCCGACGAGGCAGAAGCCGCGATGCGCGGGCACCTGGAAAACACCGGACGCCTGCTCGTCGCTCAGGCTCTCCGCACCGACGCTTCCGATCGGTCCGTCGACGAGATCTGGTCAGCCGTCGTCTGAGGCCCATCCACCCGTGAGCACTTGTCAACGTCCGGCGGTTGAGAAGTACTCACGGGTGCGACATCAGTCCTGCTTGGGCACCCAGTGGTCGGTCACGAGTTCGTACGATTGTTTGAGCTCCCCGTACGCCGCTCGTTGAGCCTCCTCGCCCTCGCCGTACCGCCGAACGGCTGTCTCGTGTGCCGTAGCGAAAGCGGCCTGCACCTCCTTCGATGATCTCCGCAGTGTCTGTGGGAGGTCGGTCCGGTTCACGGCTCCACTCCTTCTCGGTCATGGGCTTGATGTCGTACCCATCGATTGTCCGCCCGCCACCACCGCGACGGAACCGGAGTCGAGCAAGTTTTCCGGCGCGGGCCGACCGATCAGCCGTCGGCAGTCACGAGTTGGTCCGACCCCGGCCGTGGTGGCACAGACCGGGAAACACCGGCATCGGACACCGGTATACGCAACAATGGCTCGGGAAGCTCGCCGCCACGTGAAATTCATTCTCGCCGAAGGGAATTCCACACCAGAGGAGACTCGATGCCCGTTTCGCCACACACTTTGTTGCAGCACGTCCAGGATCGCACCACCGACCTGCGCCGATGGTTGGATACCGGCGAGAACACCGCCACCCTGACTGCGTATCTGCGCGACGAACCCGTCGACCACCGATGGCTCTCCACCTACCGACGACTCACCCACGATTTGCTGCGGGCGGTCGACCACGCCTGCCCGCCCAGGGAACCCCACGAGACGCCGACGCCCGGCGTCGAACGCCAATCGGACCTGCGATGAACGACGACCAACGCCGGGCGCTCGAACACGTGCGCGACACCTGCGCGATGCTGCACTGCTTCCTGACCACCCAACCGAGCGATCGGCCGCCGGAACGGGTCCGCACCGCCACCTTCGAGCAACTTACCGACGACCTCCTCGACGCCGTCACCTCGGCACAGAACGCCGGCGTCCCGGAACAGCGCATCTTCGACAGCATGTGAGATCGTCGTCGTCGGAGTTCGGCCTCCTCCGACCCGACCGAAATCCGGGTGCGGCGGACGCCCTGGCTACGGCAGACTGTGCCTGGTGATCCTGACGATTTCCACGACGGTGCGCCCGGCAACCGATCTCGGATACCTGCTGCACAAGCACCCCGATCGGGTTCAGGAGTTCACCCAATCCTGCGGTGTCGCACGCGTGTTCTATCCCGAGGCGAACGAGAATCGTTGCACGGCGGCACTGTTGCTCGATGTCGATGCGATCCGGCTCGCCCGCACAGCGGGCAGGTCCGCCGACTACGCGCTCGGCCAGTACGTCAACGACCGTCCGTACGCCGCGTCGTCGCTGCTGTCGGTGGCGTTGGCGGACGTCTTCCGCACCGCCCGCGCGGGACGATGCACCGTCAAGCCGGAGTTGGCCGCCACGCCGATCCCCCTGGAGATTTCGCTGCCCGCGCTGCCGTGTCGAGGTGGTCCGCAGTTGGCCGAACGCCTCTTCACCCCGCTGGGGTGGACTGTCGAGGCACGCCCCGTGCCACTCGACGAAGCGTTTCCGGAATGGGGTGACTCCCGCTATGTGCGGCTCACCCTGCGCGGCGACATCCGGCTCGCCGACGCCCTCAATCACCTCTATGTCCTGCTTCCGGTGCTCGACGACGCCAAGCATTATTGGGTCGCCTCCGACGAGGTCGACAAGCTGATCCGGGCCGGTGGATCCTGGCTCGCGGAGCATCCGGAGACACACCTCATCACCAGCCGCTACCTGCGGCATCAGTCCGCCCTGACGCGCTCGGCGTTCGAGCGGCTCGCCGAACTCGGCGACGACGTCCCGGAGCAGCTGGAACCACCGGTCGACGAGGAGCCCGGCAGCGACGCGGCGGGCATTGTGTGCGGGGCGGACACGACGGCCGCACCGCCGCTGAACCTGCTTCGGCGCGAGGCGGTCCTCGGCGCACTCTGCGAACTGGACGCCCGCACCGTCATCGACCTCGGATGCGGTTCCGGTCGACTCGTCGCCGCACTGCTGAACGATCCCCGTTTCACCGAGATCGCCGGCGTCGACGTGTCGACCCGGGCGCTGACGATCGCGGCACGCCGACTGCGGCTCGATCGGATGCCGGAGCGACGCCGCGAGCGTCTGCAACTGTTCCAGGCAGCCCTCACCTACACCGACCACAGGTTCGCCGGCTACGACGCTGCCGTGTTGATGGAGGTCATCGAGCACATCGACCCGCCGCGGCTCACCGCACTCGAACAGGTGATCTTCGGTGCCGCGCGGCCCGGGCACGTGATCGTGACGACACCCAACTCCGAGTACAACGTGCGGTACCCCGAACTCGAGGGAATGCGTCACCGCGACCACCGCTTCGAGTGGTCCAGGGCCGAATTCCGCTCGTGGGCAGGCACCGTCTGCCGGATCCACGGATACACCGCCGACTTCCGGCCGGTCGGCGAGGACGACCCCGAGGTCGGTCCACCGACCCAGATGGCGGTCTTCGCACGGGCGGGTGGCGCCGATGCCTGACATCTCCGTGCCTGCACTGTCGCTGGTGGTTCTCGTGGGCGTGTCCGGCAGCGGCAAATCCGGCTTCGCCGCACGGCATTTCGCCCCGACCCAGGTGCTGTCGTCCGACTTCTGCCGGGGGCTCGTGGCCGACGACGAAAACGACCAGGCCGCAACCTCGGACGCCTTCGACGTGCTGCTCTACATCGCCGGGACCCGGCTGCGGCGCGGTCTGCTCACGGTCGTCGATGCCACGAATGTGCAGCGTGAAGCGCGCAAGGCCTTGATCGATCTGGCCAAGTCCCACGACGTCCTGGTGGACGCGATCGTGATCGACGTTCCCGACGACGTCGCGATCGCGCGCAACGCGACCCGACCGGACCGCGACTTCGGTGCACACGTGATCCGACGCCAGTCCAAGGATCTTCGGCGGTCACTGCCGAAGATCGGACGCGAAGGGTTCCGGCGCGTGCACATGCTCACCGGAGTCGACGCCATCGACTCGGCGACGGTGTCGACCGAGAAGGCCTGGACCGACAAGCGGGATCTGACCGGACCGTTCGACATCATCGGCGACGTGCACGGCTGCCGAAGCGAACTGGAAACGCTGCTGCGGGAACTCGGCTGGCGGCTCCAGCCCGATGGTGCCGGCGCCCACCACCCCGAGGGGCGGACCGCCGTGTTCGTCGGCGACCTGGTCGACCGCGGACCGGACACCCCGGGAGTGCTGCGCCTGGTGATGGGCATGGTGGCGGCCGGAACGGCGCTGTGCGTCTCGGGAAATCACGAACAGAAGCTCGCCCGGGCGCTGCACGGCCGGAAGGTCGCAGCCTCGCACGGTCTGCAGGAGTCGCTCGATCAGCTCGCCGCGGAATCCGACGGCTTCCGTACGTCGGCGCACGCCTTCATCGACGGCCTGATCAGCCACTACGAACTCGACGGCGGCAATCTGGTGGTCGCGCACGCCGGGCTGAAGGAGGCCTACCACGGCCGCGCATCGGCGCGCGTGCGTTCGTTCGCCCTGTACGGCGACACCACCGGCGAGACCGACGAGTACGGACTGCCGGTGCGGTACCCGTGGGCCCACGAGTACCGCGGACGGGCCGTCGTCGTCTACGGCCACACCCCCGTGCCGGAGACCGAGTGGATCAACAACACCATCTGCCTCGATACCGGAGTCGTCTTCGGCGGAAAGCTGACCGCCCTGCGATACCCCGAGAAGGACATCGTGTCCGTTCCGGCGGAGCAGGTGTGGTTCGCACCGGCGCGACCACTCGGCACGGGGCCGGCCACGCCGGGTCGTCGGACGGAGCGCGATCCTGCCCTGTTGTCGGTCGACGACGTGCGCGGAACACGGCACATCGACGTCCGCTACCACAAGGGACGCATCAAGGTGCGCGAGGAGAACTCCGCCGCCGCGCTCGAGATCATGAGCCGGTTCGCCGTCGACCCGCGATGGCTGGTGTACCTGCCGCCGACCATGGCTCCGCCGGCCGCCTCGAGCCTCGACAGCTACCTGGAGCACCCCGCGCAGGCCTTCGCCGAGTTCGCGGCAAGTGGGGTCACCGAGATCGTGTGCGAGGAGAAGCACATGGGTTCGCGGGCGATCGCCGTGCTGGCCCGCGACGCCGCAACCGCCGCGGAGCGGTTCGGCGTCACCGACGGAAGCTCGGGGATCGTCTACACCCGCACCGGCCGACCGTTCTTCGACGACCCGACCACCATGAGCTCACTGGTGGACCGGCTCCGCACCGCGTGCGGGCCGCTGATGGACGACCTCGAATCGTCGTGGCTGGCGCTCGATTGCGAACTGCTGCCGTGGTCGGCGAAGGCAGGAGAGCTGATCCGCAGCCAGTACGCATCGGTCGGCGCCGCGGCGGGTGCGGCGCTGCCGGACGCGATCACCGCACTGGAAAGCGCTGCGGCGCGAGGGTTGGACGTCGCAGACCTGTTGACCCACAGCCGAACCCGCGCAGCCAACGCCCGTCGTTTCAGGGACGCGTACGCGCGGTACTGCCGGCCGGTGACCGGCCTGGACGGGGTGCGGCTCGCGCCGTTCCACATCCTTGCGTGTGAAGGCCGCGCAACCGCAGTCACCGAACCGCACTCGTGGCACCTCGCGAAGCTCGCGGCACTCGACGATCCCCTCATCGCCGAGACCAGGCACCGGTTCGTCGATCTCACCTCCGACGAGTCCCGGGACGCGGCGACCACCTGGTGGTCGCGACTGACCGATGCCGGCGGCGAGGGCATGGTGGTCAAGCCACTCGGCCCCACACCCGCAGAACTGGCACACCGGAGAATTCAGCCGGGCATCAAGGTGCGGGGGCGGGAGTACCTGCGAATCATCTACGGCCCCGATTACACCGAGAACCTCGACGTTCTCCGCGACCGCTCACTCGGTCGCAAACGATCGATGGCCCTGCGCGAACATGCGCTCGGCCTCGAGGCGCTGACCAGATTCACCGAAGGCGACCCGCTGTGGCGAGTCCACGAAACGGTGTTCGCGGTTCTGACGCTCGAGTCCGAGCCGGTGGACCCACGGCTGTAGCCGTCACCGGGTGCTCCGCCGGCGTGCGGTGATTGCGCCGTGAGGCCTGCAGCCGCTCCCGGTTCGGGTATGTGTCTCGATCACCTCGAAGCCGGCCTCGGCTAGTTGCCGTCCGAGTTCGGCAACCGGCCAACGATGAGCAGTGGTCACGGCATGATCGAATTTCTCCACGGTCGCTCCTTCGAAGAAGCCGACCAGAAGCCCTCCGCCCGGTCGGATCACGCGCGCGAACTCGGCGAGCGGACGCTGGATGTCGTGCGGACTGTGGTGAATGAGCGAGTACCAGGACAACACACCACCCAGTGACTCTGTCGCGGCGTCCATTGCCTCGAAGCTGCCGACGCGGAACGAGAGGTCCGGATATTGCGCGCGAGCCCGTTCCACGAACTCGGGCACGAGGTCGATCCCGCTCACATCGACTCCGCATGCGGCCACGAAGTCGGTCCACTGCCCCGGACCGCATCCGGCGTCGAGCACGGGACCCGTCAGGGCGGCGGCCCAGCTGCTCACCAGGGTCCGATCAGACGGGTGTGTCGTCGCCATGGAGCCGAAGAGATCCGTGTACTCATGGGATCTGGCCGCGTACGACTCTCGGACGATCTCGCCCGGCTGGGTTCTCGTGTTCGCCATGCCGTCCATGATCGTCGATCGGGTGCTGCATGTGCCGACACCCGCCGTACGATCGCGTGGACCGCCCACGACGGACCGTCGTCGTCTCGCGATCGATCACAGTGTGTGGCTGAGCAGCGTGCAGAAGGATGGAGAGCGGAATGTCCAGCTCAACGATGACATTGCCATGCTGATCTACTCGATGAGCGTCTCGGTGGACGGCTTCATCGCCGACCGGAAGGGCGGATTCGGGTGGACGGTGCCCAACGACGAGCAGTTCCGTTTCCACATCGAGCAGATACGCGGGCTCGGCGGCTATCTCTGCGGCCGTAAGCTCTACGAGACCATGCTTCCGTGGGAAACCGACCCGTCGATGCGCGACCACGAGCCCCAGGCCGCGTTCGCCGACGTCTGGTGCACTGTCCCGAAGGTCGTCTTCAGCCGCACGCTCGACAGCGTTCACGGCAACGCCCGGCTCGCCGAGGCGTCGGTGGCCGAGGAGATCGCCGCAGCGCTCGCCGCGACCGACAAGGACGTCGCGATCGGCGGCGCCGGCCTGGCCGCGGCAGCAATCGAGCTCGGCCTCGTAGACGAGCTGCGCATGTTCCGCAATCCGATCGTCGTCGGCGGCGGCACGCCGTTCCTGCCGCCGGTCACCGAAAACGTTCCGCTGGACCTCGTCGAGACCAGGACGTTCGGCTCGCGCGTGATCTATGAGCGCTGGGCATGCTCACAGGTCGGCAGCTAGGCAAGGGTGCAGATGGTGTGTGGCCGCTCTGTGTCCGCGTCCTATGAACTGCTGCCGAATGGTCCGGGTGGCGGCTGGACGGGATAGGCGGCGACGTCCATGACCACTGATCCTTCGCACGGGCCGCTGTCGATATCGGTGCGCCAGGAACCGGTCAGCGTCCCGTCGGGTTGCGGTGTGTAGTACGCAACCGAGTGCGCGGGTGCCCACACCTTCGGCACGCCCTCGCCTTGGTAGCAGTCCCACTCCCAGTCGTAGGTGTGGACCCAGCTGGTCCCGTCCCAGGTGTACCGCGGTGGTAGCGGCAGCGTTGGATTGGCCGGCGTGGGCCCATCGGTCACGGTGGCAACGCAGGAGTCGTCCGTGCAACTCGTCTCGAATCGGTACGTATCAGCGAAGTCGGGCTCCCACTGCCGCGCTGCCAGACTCGTACCGGTCTTCGTCGCGGCGAAGCGCTTCAGCGAGTACTCCCCCGACCAGGACGGCTGCGTTGGTGCAGCCTCCGCAGGCACAGCCCCGGCAACCGACCAGGATGCGATCAACGCGACTATCAGCAGTGACTTGCGCATAACGCGATTGAAGCACAGGTGTCGGCAGCACAGTGGGTATCGGTGTCCGCGGCGGTGGCCGGGATCGCGGTGTCTGTGGCGGCCCTCGTGGTCCGCTCTGCACAGAGGAACAGGTCGCCGCACGCCTGCCAATCCGCGGAACTCCGCAGATCAGGACCGTGATCAGATCACCGGTCTGGGGCAGTGAGTGGCGACCTGTTGCCCGTCGCGATGGTCAGAGTAGTTCGCCCCTCCGACAGAGGCGATCCGCTCGGCCCGCCACAGCGCGACCCCGGGGCTGTAGCGGGCGGAGAGCCACCTCACGGAACCCCGCGCGACGCTGCGCCCCATCGGCGACGATGAGTTTTGCATTGGTTCCCAGTCAGTACCTACATCGATCAAACGTGACTCGAGGAGAACGACATGACCGCGACCTACACTTTCGACGTCTTTTCCAGCCTCGACGGCTACGGCGGCGTCAGCGACGGAGACTGGGGAGGGTACTGGGGCAAGCAAGGCCCCGAGTTGCTCGACCACCGCCTTTCTCTGTACGGGTCGGAGCAGCGGATGGTCTTCGGGGCCAACACGTATCGGGCATTTGCACAGATGCTGGAATCGAGCACCGAAGAGTCCGAAGTGCGTGACCCGTGGGTCACTCGGATGAGGAGTCTGCCGGCAACGGTGGTGTCGACGACGTTGGAAGGACCTCTGGACTGGCCGGACGCGACCATCGTGAGCGGCGACGCCGTCGACGTCGTCGCCCGGCTCAAGCAGGAGTCCGACGTGCCGCTGCGTTCCCACGGCAGCCTGTCGATGAACAGGGCACTGTTGGCCGCCGGCCTCGTCGACCGCCTGCAGGTGACGCTGTTCCCGGTGATCACCGGTCAGACCGGTGACGACCCGATCTTCCAGGGTGCGGCCGACTTCGACCTGGAACTGATCGAGCACCGGACACTCGACGGTCACATCCAGGAGCTGATCTACCGACCCACGCTCCATTGACCTACCGATTCCCGATGCGCGAGTGGAATTTCCGGTCCGTCTTCGACGGATCGGCATACCGAATGGCATCATCCGGGTCCACGGGCGAGGACGGGACGCCGACCGGAGTGACGTGGCGGTCTTGCTGCAGCTGTGGCCCGCCGAGCACCCGTTGCCACTGACGACGTACCGGCCCTGAAACAGCGCACCGATGAGAACTCGCCAGCTGGACTCTCTACACGGATGTCGAGAATGCGGCGCCGGCTCCGTCCCAGATACACCAGCGGCCACGACAGGCCGCGCGACCACTAGGGAGAACCACATGGCGATTCAGCGGATGGACCACGTGAGCGTCGTCGTCGACGACCTCGAGGCTGCTATTGCGTTCTTTGTCGAACTCGGCATGGAGCGGGAGGGCGCGGCGCAGATCGAGGGACCTTGGGTGGACCGCATCAACGGGCTCGACGGCGTCCGAGTCGACATCACGATGATGCGGACCCCGGACGGCCACGGCCGGCTCGAGCTGACGAAGTTCCACCACCCGACGGCCGTCAGCGCCGAGCCGAAGAACGCACTGGGGAACACGCTGGGTCTACGGAGCATCATGTTCGCCGTCGACGACGTCGACGCCACGGTCGCCGGTCTGCGAGCCCACGGCGCGGAACTCGTCGGTGAGGTAGCGCAGTACCAGGACAGCTACCGGCTCTGCTACGTCCGCGGGCCCGCGGGCATCATCGTCGCGTTGGCCGAGGAGCTCGGCTGACGGCACGTCCTGCGACAGCGGATCGACGACCATGCCGGTCTGCGCAGGAATCTAGACTGTCGGGCGTGGTCGATCCGATGCATTTCGAGGCGCACGCCTGCATCTACGGTGAGGCGCGGCCGCCGTATCCGCCTGCCCTGTGGGACAGTCTTCGCGGTCTCGGTGTTCTCGAGCCCGGCCTCCGCGCCCTGGACATCGGAGCGGGAACGGGGCAGGCGACCGGTCCCCTGATCGCCGCGGGCCTGAACGTCACGGCGGTGGAGCCCGGCCGCCGGCTCGCCGCACACCTTCGACGTGCACATCCCGAAGCGGCCGTCATCGTCGAATGCGTCGAGGACGCCGAGCTTCCGGAGAAGGCCTTCGATATCGCAATCGCGGCGACATCGATTCACTGGATCGACCTCGATATCGCTCTTCCGAAGATCCACCGCACGCTGACCGACAACGGAAGGTTCCTGGTGTGGCGGAACGTCTTCGGAGACCCCGATGCCAGGACTCCGTTCCGGGAGCATGTCGCACGGATCGTGCAGGACCGTCGCACACCACCTCGCCCCGGACCCGATCCGGAGGATGTTTCAGCGCTCACCGCGGAGTTCACTCGTTCGGGCCTGTTCGCCGTCGACGTGGTCCGCACGTTCCGGTGGAACATCGAGCTGAACGACCGGCAAGTGTTCCGGCTGTTCTCGACGTTCAGCGACTGGACCGCGGAGGAGGCCGACCGCGCTGCCACCGCTGTCCGGGAACTCGGAGGCACCGTGGTCGAGCACTACATGACCTGGCTCGTCGCGCTGACCCCCGCCAACATTCCCTGCGCGGATCGGCGGTAGGTCGGCGGGGCGGCAGCCGACAGAGGTAGGCCGTGCCGTCCGTCACCGGGTTTTCGATGGTGCACGCGACCACCGCGGCATCGTCGAGATGCCGCGGAACGCTCCGCCCCAGCCCGACCGAACCGTCTCTACCCGGTTCGGCCGTCGTCGGCGGTGTCGCCTCGCCCCCGGTCGAGCAACTGCATGACGGTCGTGGCGGTGACGCCGTGGACGAACACCGACAGGACCACGGCGAACGCGGCCGTCGACCACAACGCGCTCTCCTGATCGATGCCCGCGACCGCGGCAGCGAATGCGAGGTAGTAGATCGAGCCGACGCCTCGGATACCGAAGAACGCGGTCACCCGCCGCTCCTGGATTGTCATCTCGCGGCAGCCGAGCAACGCCACCCACCCCACGACCGGACGGATCACAACGACGAGCGCCACCGCAACCAGCACCCCACCCCAGGTCAGGTGATCCAGCAGGCCCGACGTGAGCGCGACGCCCAGCAACAGCAGTACCGCGAGGGTCAGGACGTGCTCGAGTTGTTCCATCACACGGTGCATCTCGGCGTGATACGTATGTGCCCGCTCGATCCGACGGAGCGCGACCGCACACGCGAACACGGCGAGAAAGCCATACCCACCGACGAGTTCGGTGAGCCCGTACACGGCGAACGTGGCGGCCAGCGCGACGATCGGTTCACCACTCTCGGCCAGCCGCGCATGCGGAATCGGGAAGTGGAACACCGCCCGGCCGAGCAGGTACCCGGCGACCGCGCCGATCGCCGCGCCCAGCACGGACTTGCCGACCAACTCCCACAGGAACCACCGCGCGATCCAATCCTCGGCCGGACCCTTCGTGATCAGGAACAACGCCAGATAGACGAACGGAAACGCGAGGGCGTCGTTGAGTCCGGCCTCCGACGTCAGAGCGAACCGCACCTCGTCGTCCTCACGGTCGGAATCGTCCCCCGACGACGGTCCCTCCACCTGGACGTCGGAGGCCAGCACCGGATCCGTCGGAGCGAGCACCGCACCGAGCAGCAGCGCCGCAGCCGGTGTCAGCGCCGCCGCCCACCAACCGAGGACCGCCACCGCGGCGATACCGAGCGGCATCGCGATGCCCAGCAGCCGCCACGTCGAGTTCCACGACCGTAAGCCGAGCGGCCGGTCGATCGCCAGGCCGACACCCATCAGCGCGACGATGACACAGCCCTCGCTCACATGCTCGGCCACCGCGGGATGCGCCACCGGCGACACCAGATCGGCGTTTCCGAGAAACACTCCCACCACCGCTCCGACCGCGAGCACCACCAGCGGCGCCGATACCGCCCGGTTGCGCACGATGCGCGGAACGGTCGCGGCGAGCAGCAACGCCACACCGGCGGACAGGTAGACGACATCGGTATTCACGATGATCCCGCGCACCTTTCGTGAAAAGGGAGGACAGTGAAGAGTTCACGGAAATCGACTCCCCGAAACGCCGGTCACATGCCCCGGTAGCTATCCCACCAGCAACCGGCGGTCGTCCAACCGCTCTCGGATAACGTCCGCCACCGCTGTTCCACAGCGGACGACCTCATACGCCTCGTGAATCGCACAACATCGCGCCAGTGGCGGACGTCGCGGCCCCGGAACGAGGCGCATCTCACCGGCTGCGCGAAAGGTCGAAGCCACTCGTTCCGTATTCACCTGCGGTGCCGGTCCTCCGGCCACTCATGAAGGGAGAGCAGGTTGTACAGGGGTTTGCCAGCGCACAGAGCACAGCGCGAATGCATCCATTGCGGACGCTTCCTGAGTCCTGACAGCGGTCAGAACGCCTCAGGATTCCAGGTGGCGACCGCCCAGATCACGACGGCGTTAAGTGCGATGATCGTGATCGACCACCACGGGTAGTAGGGCAGCCACAGGAAGTTGGCGAAGATCGATACAGCGCAGATCGTCATCGCGCCGACACGCGCCCAGCCGGCCCCGGTGAACAATGCGGCACCGATCCCGGCGACGATCACGCCGAGCACGAGATAAATCCATCCCCACGCCGTGACGTCGAATTGGTAGGTATATTCGATGCCGGCGATGATCACCTGGTCCTTGGCGATCGCGGAGATCCCTTGAAGGAATTCGAGAACGCCGACAGTGATGAGGAGAACCGCCCCGCCCATCGACGTTCCCTGTGCCACACCCTGTTTGACCAGCGATTGCTCGGACATGAACGTTCCCTTTCGAGTCGAGCCCTCCCGCGGGCCGCGACGCGTCATCGACAGCCCGTCCCATCAAGCCTGACACGCGTGCACGACAATCAGCAGACCTCCGGAGATGAACAGATCATCCTCGAGGCGCTATGTCGTGGGCGCCGTTTCCAGGCGGGTCCGGGCATCATCGGGAAGGTCAGGTCAGCGTCGTGGCCCTCGGCACTCTCCGCGCCCGCGCCGGGACCCACGGTCATCAACGGCACGGATGGCACAGTACTCACACTGGCGCAGCCGGGCCCGGAGGGGTGGACCGCACAGATGGTCCTTACCAACGCGCGCGCACTCGCAGATCCTTCCGCTACAGGCGGCCGAAGAATCCCCGATCAACACCCTGCCCGCGGTCGTCGACGACCTTCTGCCTTGCGCGCTCTTCGCCCGAGACGCCTACCAGCTGGTCGACATTGCAGCGCTCGCCTGCGCGTGGGCAAGTTGGCCGCGCCGTCGATGCCGAAATCGAAGAAGCGGTCGCGGAACCTGCACGTGAGGCACTCTTCCAGACTGTAAACCGTCTGGACACCGGCCAACTCAGTCTGCGCGTCGTTGGAGCTTCCAGGCTGTGCGCTGATCTTGATATTCGTGGTCAACGCGGTGATCGGTCGCCGCACACACCACTGAGGGTCGGACGTCACGCGCTCAATACTCCGCCTGTCCGGGCGGGGTCCGTATGCGGGGATGGTGGCCATCTCCGCATAGCGGGCTTCCGATGCAGTTTGCGATTGGGGACCGGGCACACGGGGTAGTCACGGTGTACGCCTCGTGCGCACCGACGCGCCACAGCTCCACCTGCTCCCGACGCCCGACGCAGTGCGTGGCGACGACACACAGCAAGTGGGTTCCATCATGAAAATAATGAAAACCAAAACCAGAGTTGAGGTTGCCGCAGCGGTCGGCGCCGGATACCTGCTGGGGCGCACGCACCAATTGAAGATGGCCGTGAAGATCGCTGGAACGGGCAGGCGGTCCCCCAAAGGGCCTGAGGATCTGCTCGCACAGGGATCCGAGTTCCTCGCCTCGTCTCCGGAGATCGCGGAACTCGGCGATTCGGTTCGGGACGAGCTCCTCGACACGGCGGCCGCCACGGCCGAGGCCACCAGCGAGCACGCCGACACGTTCCGCGACCGCCTCCGGTCGGGCGGCGCGCACGTCGCGGCCGGTGGCGGGCACCTGGTCGCCGGGGTGAAGAGGATCAGCCGTCGCGGGCACGCCCACCCGCAGGCTCCCGAGGGTTCCACCGTCGACGAGAGCTCGAGCACGGAAACAACGTCGTCTGGCGCGGTCCACGATGAGCAACAGCCGAAGCCGCACAAACTCCGCAAACCTCGGATCATGACAGCCGGTGACTCGGCGGCGCAGTCCCGCGACGAATCCGCACCGGAAGCACGACCGGACACCGCCGCGCGCAGGAAGGGAACGGCCAAGGCGCACTAGTCTCCTCACCCACTGGCGGGCTGGTGTGTCTCGCGGAGCGCCGGCTGTTCCTCACCGTCGTGATGTGTGTGGTGGCGCTCGCCGCCGCCTGAATCCGCCGACGGGCTCGAACGCGGCGAGACCACGCCCGAAACCTACCTGGGCGAACTGCTCCCACTGGGCGACGCCTCCGCCGGGCGGTTGACGCTGCGCTGGCCTCGCTCAGCCGGCATCGATCGGGGCCGCCCCGACTGCCCGGGTCCGCGCACCCTCTTCGGCGCATCCTGGCCCTGTGGCGGCACGGCACCAACCCCTACGGCGACGACCTGCACGAGCTACTCGACCAGGCGGGCCGGCCACGGTAGCCGTGGACCGGAGAAGTGATCGGTCCCGATATCACCTCGGTGCGATCGCCGTCCGCGTCGATCACGGAACCGGAACTGTCGATACCGGCCGACGCGGTGCCGCTGCCCATCACCGGAGCGAGTACGGCTATGCCCGCGACCGCCGCCAAGCGGGTGAAGGGTTTGCACTTCGTGGCACGGATCGCGTCTGGCCAATGACAAGCGCTGGATCCGGCCACCCGAGGCGCGCGGGAAAGTTCACCCAGACTTCCCTGACACGTAGCCTCCGCCCCTTCTAGATGATGCCGACGCTGAGGAAGTGTCGCGGCGACCGATCACGACCCGTCAGACTGCGGCACCTCGACCCCGCCTCGCCCGTGTCGGTGTCGAACCGACACCAAATGGCAAGGCGGGGTCCCGTATACCGCCAGATCGGCACGCGTGGCCTCGACCGACAGCCGAGCAGCGCGCTCATCTCACCGCACCGGCACCTTTGACTACCGTGGTGGGCGGTTGGTCAGACCCGCAAGGGGCCGATCGCCTCGGTGGGGGTCGGGTTTCTGGCGGGCGCGGGGCACACCGATTCAATTCGGCGGCTCACACGGCACCTTCCCCCGCTTCACCGCGTCGACCAAAGTCGCGTGGTCGCGTTCGGTCTGATCCGCGTAGGCGTGCGCGAACCGACTCAGCGCGACGTCGAGCGTGTCCGACTTTCCGACGTAGCCGGCGATCATCGACGCACCACTGGTCCGCGCGTGGCCCTTCGCGAGCAGACGCCCGCAGATGCCGGCGTAGTCGGTCAGAGCTGCCGCGCTGAGGTTGTCGATCGGGACCGCCCCCTTCATGTTCCGGAACTGCCGCACGTAATACTGGCGGCCCTCCACCGTGGTCCAGCCGAGCAACGGATCGCTGACCGTCTGCAGGGCCTGCTGGTACTCGACCACGCGCCGCCCCTGATGGTCGTGCCAGGCGGACTCGCCGTGCACGAAGCGCGCCACGACGGATCGTCGCGCCTGCTTGAGTTGCAGGAACACCACGTCGTCGGCACTGCTCCCTTCGCACAGCACGACATAGGCACGCAGTCCGACGCTGCCCACGCCGACCACTTTGTGCGCGACGTCGACGACGGTGTAGCCACTGAGCAGTCGTGCCCAGTGACTGGGGAGCGTGGTGAGGTATTCGTCGAGCCCGGCGGCGAGATGCTCGGCCTCCGCCTCGGACACCCGGGTGATCAGCGGCGGCTCCTCCACGATGCGCCGGCCCTTTTCGTCCTGCTCGGTGAATCGGGGCAGCGCCCGGTCACTGACACGGCGCCGGGCCCGCTCCGCGGCGCGGGTGATCTCATGGCGCAGCGACTCGTCCGACGCCGTCGCGTGCAGCCGGTCGAGGTCGAGTCGCTCGAACGAGCGCGCCAGCAATGGTTGATCCGCGAGCCAGCGCACATGCTCGCGATAGGTGGCGACGCAGGACTGCACTGCACTCTCGCATTGCCCCTCGGTCGCCGAGTTCTGCCGGCCCGCCACCCAGATGCTCGCGGTCAAGCGGCGCAGGTCCCATTCCCAACCGCCGGGATGCGCCTCGTCGAAGTCGTTCAGGTCCAGCACCAGGTCGCGCTCCGGCGAGGCGTAGAACCCGAAGTTGCCCAGATGCGCGTCCCCGCAGATCACCGGCCGGATTCCGGTCGCCGGCAGCCCGGCGAGATCCTGGGCCATCACGATTGCGGTGCCGCGCAGAAAGCCATACGGCGAGGCCGCCATCCGCCCCACCCTGACCGGTATCAGGGATTCCACCCGACCCCGGTGCGACACACCGATCTGATCCACCACATCGGGGCGATCGTCCGGTGCGCGCCACTCGCCGAGAGCAGACCGCGGTGTCTGCTTGCGCAGGCGTTTGCCGAGCGAATACCGCTCCGCTCTCGGCGTGGCGCGGCGGCGCAACGACGCGAACGACTGCCCGTCGATGGTCGGCAACACGATGTGCGCGTCCACGGTTACCGCGCGCCGACGTCGAGGATGGGCCGACCGCCACGGCGTGCAGCCTGTCCAGGTTGGTCACGTTGCGCATCAGACAACTCGATCACCGTCTCTTCGCTGTCAGCAGTAAGGATGCGTGCAGCATATCGACGCGTACCTAGCGGGGCGTTCCCGCCGAGATGTGGACACCAATTCTCATGCAGCGGTGGCCAGCGTAGCCGATCGCTGCTCGAACACGATCGGACATATCTGACCGAGGGTGGAATGCCTCCTTCAACGTCGCGTTCAGCGACTCGGCAGCGGCGTTGTCCGCCGACGTTCGGACCGCACCTCGTGATCTGGTCACTCCCAGCTCGCCGCCTGGGCCAACCAACTCGGCCGATGCATACTGGGCTCCGTTGTCGCTGTCGAGAATTGACCTATCGAGTCCTGCCATGAGGCGCCACGCAGAGCCCGCCCCTAGCGCGTCGGTGACCAATTTTGTACGCATGGGGGTACCTCCCTGCACTGGCCGGCTATAGGTGTTGTCAAGCGGGGCTCTGACATAACGTCACGCCGCTCGCCGAGATGTGAGCGTATTGGCCCGGAGTTCCACTTGCTTGCCGCGCGCAGCGAAAAGGACCGTGCACCGCGTCGTATCGACGCAGTGCACGGTCCTTGAACGAACTGCTCAGTCTTTGCGATCCGCCGTGGCGGCTGTGACAGTGCTCTCCTCCCAGAAGTCGGCTCCTTCGATGCCGAGCGACTTCGGGTCGAAGGTCGGGTCGAGCCCGTGCTTCTTCTGCTGCTCGAAGTCACGGTAGACCTTGTAGACCAGCGGGAAGAGCAGTACCAGGCAGGCGAGGTTGATCCACGCAATCATTCCGAGCCCGATATCGCCGATGGCCCAGACGATTCCGGCGTTCACCACGGACCCCACGAAGACGATGGTGAGTGTGCCGATCTTGAGGATCAGCTTGGGCACCGGTCCCTTTCGCCCGTTCAGCAGGAACAGGAGATTCGAGTTCGCCACGTAGTAGTACAGCAGCAGGCAGGTGAAGCCGAACAGGAACACGGCGACGGCGATGAAACCCGCACCCCATCCCGGCGCCAAGGTGTCGATGGACTTCTGGACCCAGTTCGGCCCTGCCTCGACGCCGGGAAGATTCTCGACGAGATGTCCGCCGGAGCCGTCCGAGACGTTGTACTGGCCGGACACCACCATCATCAAACCCGTTGCCATGCAGATCAGCAGGACGTCGATGTAGATACTGAACGTCTGGACGAGGCCCTGCTTGCCGGGATGCGAGGTCCGCGCCGCCGCGGCCGCGAAGGTGGCCTCACCGATGCCGTTCGCCGACGCGAAGACCGCCCGGCGTACACCCCACGCGACTGCGGCGCCCGCGATACCGCCGAGAACGGGATCGAGACCGAATGCCGAGTTCACGATGAGCTTGATTGCGTCGGGGACGCTTTCGAGGTTCGCGAAGATCACGGCCAGTGCGAGCACGAGGTACCCGATCGCAAGAGTCGGGACGAGAGTCTGGGTGACTTTGACGATCCGCGTCGTGCCGCCGAAGATCACCAAGGCGATCAGTGCGGTGACGAAGACCGCAGGCACCCAGCTCGGCAACCCGAACGCCAGCTGAGCACTGGAAGCAATCGTGCTGACCTGGAACCCGGGGAACATGAAGCCGTAGCCGACCAGCCCGAGAAACGCGATGAGCGCCGCGACCTTCGGAAGCTTCAGGCCGTACTTGATGTAGTACGGCATGCCGCCGATGTCTTCGCCGGCCTTCTTCCGGTCCTCGTCCTCCACCTGCCGTTTGAACACCTGCGCAAGGGTGGCCTCGGCATACCCGACGGTGCAGCCGACGAGTCCCGTCACGGCCATCCACAGCAGTGCGCCCGGTCCACCACCGCCGACCGCGGTTGCGACGCCCGCGATGCTTCCGACGCCGACGCGGCTCCCGAGAGCGAGCACGAGCGCCTGGAAGGAGGACAGGCCTCCCTCCCCCTCGCTGTGCTCCCTCAGCTGGCGGATCATGTCGGGAATGCGCCGGAACTGAATGCCTTTCATGGCGATGGTGTATGCCAGCCCCAGGCCCAGGACGACATAGGCCATCGGTCCCCAGATTCCGTCTGCCAGAGTCGTGAGCAACTCGGCCCAGTCGATTTCCGGCACGATTTACCCGTTCCGGTCAGCGAGCTTCTTCAGAGCCCGTCCGATTCGCTCGACCTGCTCGGCGGGGAGCTCGGCCGTGGGGCGACGGGGAGCTCCGACCGGCTCGCCCTGCAGGGCAAGGCCTGCCTTGACGGCGGAGATGAACGGAACGGAGATCATCGAATCGATCACCGGGTACAGGTCGCGCCACTTGGCGAGCGCGCCGTGCAGGTCGCCGTCGGCGATGAGCCGGTTGACTGCGACGATCTCGTCAGGAACGACATTCGCGGCACCCGCCATGACTCCGGCAGCACCCTCGACCAGAGCGCTGTAGATGTACGAGTCCCAGCCGATGAACGTGCCGATCACGTCACTGTGGTGGTGGATCAGCTGCAGTGCCTGTTCCCAGTTCGCGCTCGAGTCCTTGATGTAGCGGATGTTGTCGACCTCTTCGGCCAGCGAGCGAACGGTGCCGGGGTCCAGGTTCACACCGGTGACCGCGGGGATGTTGTACAGCATGATCGGCAGTTCCACCGACGAGGCGACATCCTTGATGTAGGTCACCGTCTCTTCGGTCGACAGCGGCTCGTAGAACGGGGTGATCAGCATGAGCACGTCAGCGCCCGACTTCTCGGCCGCGCGGGACAGCCGGATGGCTTCGGCAGTGGTCGTGGCACCGGTCTGAGCGATGACGGGTACCCGGCCGTCGGCGTGCTCGATGACCGTGTCGACGAGCCGCAGGCGCTCGTCCGACGACAGCGCCCCGACCTCACCGGTCGATCCCGCGGCGACGACTCCGTCGACGCCCGCCTTGATCGAGCGATCGACGACGACCTTCAGCTTGTCGATGTCGATCTGCTCGTCGGCGTCGAACGGGGTGGTCAGTGCGGTGAGGACACCGCTGAGTTGCTTGGACATGAAAAGTGGCTCCTGGATCGTTGGCGGGTGTTGGTGTGCGGAGTGTCAGGCGCTGGCGGCCTGTGCGGCCACGGGCCTGCTTGCAAGTGTCTGACGGTGTGTGGCAAGCACACTCGTCACCTCTTGTGCGGCGGAGAACCCGGAAGTGATCGATGTTTCCGTGTAGAGCGTTCCGAGATAGTCACCGGCCAGGAAGACGCGACCCGCTCCACGAGTCAGCGTGGGCTGCAGCTTCGCGCGGCCCGGGAAGCTGTAGGGCGACGCGTTCTTCCATCGCGCGGCCTTGGCCTCGACGACCGTGTCGGAGAATCCGGGCCCGAGGATCTGCTCGAGATCGGCGAGGTGGGTCTGTACGACCTCTTCGTCACTCTTGTCGAGCAGTGCCTGGCCCAGGGCTGCCGGCGAGAACGTCATGAAGCTGCCGCCCGGCTGACGTACGGACTCGCTGCCGCGCACGATACTGGCCTGGTTCAGCGCAATGGCGAAGGAACGCTTCGGGGCAGCGATGGCGTAGATGTCGTCCCACGGCTGCTTCGTCTTCTCGTCGGTGAGGAATGCCGAGCTGACGTGGGGTCCGTACTTGATCTGCGCGAGCGCTTCACGCAGCTCCTGCGGCAGATCGACGCCGACCCGATGGGACACGTCCGCGGTCGTGGCGAGAACGACGGTTCGCGCCTCTACCTCGTGGTCACGGCCGTTCTGGCGGTAGCGGACGACGACCGATTCCTTCTTGTGGACGACCTCCTGCACCACGGCACCCAACTGGACGCGATCGCCCAGCGACGCGGCGAGAGCCTCGGTGAGGGTGGAGGGGCCGCCGACGATGCCTCGACTCAGGCCCTGTCCGAATCCGAGTACCAAGCTGAAGTATCCGATGCCTGCACCGGCTGAGATCTGGTCCATGTTTCCGGCCGACCGGGTGACGGTGGTCTTGAACAGGGCGGCCGCATCCTCCGGCAAGTCTCCGACGAAATCGAGGAACGACTCGTCGTTCGCGAAGTCGTAGATTCGCTGCTGTCGCATTGCGCCGGACTCGCCGGCGCGCGTCCGCACCACGCCGGTGTACTTTCCGACGCCCGCAACGATCTTCATTCCGGCACGCATGGTCGCCATCCGTGCCGACAGGGACATCGGGATCCGGAAGGGGTAGGTGGCGATGTGCCCCTTCTTGAGGAACTTCCCGTTCATGGAGAGCGCCTGAAGCGATCCCGGGATGTCGACCGACATGACGCCGGCCTCGTTGAGCAGGGCTTCGGTCGAGGATCCGGGGCCGGCGAAAACGTGGCCACCCCAGTTCAGCCAGTACGACCCGCGACGCTCGGAGCGAATACGGCCACCGACGCGCTCGTCGGACTCCAGAACGAGGGTGTCCCAATGACGCAGCCGCCAACCGGCCGAGAGTCCGGCCAGGCCCGCGCCGACAACAACTACATCTCGCACTTCGTATCTCCTTGACTAGCGCCGCGTCTCTCACCGGAGGCATCGGCGAGTTGCTGGCGAATCCTTGTTTCGGGACGCCCGTCCTGGCTTGCGGTAGCGCCGTTGAAAGCCAGGCCGGGTCGAGTCGCACATATCGGGTCTGATGGTGATGCCCGTCATACCCGGACCACCTAAGACTAAAGTGTGATCACAGATCACGCAATCCCGAATCGCGGAAATTTCGGCGTTTCCGAGGGCGGTGTCGAGCTGACCGTCCGGTCAGGCAGGCGTCGACGCCCCGCCCGAGCCCGGCCGATCCTGTGCCGAGGAACCGTCCTCGACGTCGACGGCGGACGCATCGCGGTCAACACCGCGTGGACGCGCGAACCGCAGAAACAGGTACGTCCATGCGTCAAACGACCCATGTGCAACAGCGCAGATCACCGCCACAATCGGAAGCACTCCGAAAGCCCGCCGACCCGTGAGAAGGAGGCCGCCGGACACGACGTCCGACCCACAACTTCACTCGCAGACACGCATGCAGCACACCCGCGCAACCGCAGACAGGCAACATGCGCCCCCTTTTGAGGGATCAGTGCTGCACTCCACGACCGCACCATCCCCCTGGTGCGCGTCGGGTG
Source organism: Rhodococcus sp. NPDC057014 (assembly GCF_042673295.1). NCBI lineage: Bacteria > Bacillati > Actinomycetota > Actinomycetes > Mycobacteriales > Nocardiaceae > Rhodococcus > Rhodococcus sp. NPDC057014. The sequence goes on along the minus strand of NZ_JBHUSF010000105.1, from coordinate 136 downwards.
ATTACCCCGCCCGTACGACGGCACCGTCGTGCGGGCGGGCCCCCTGTGCCCGACACCGACCGACAGACCCCGCCTGCCCGGACGAGGCGTCAGGCCCCCGAACACTTCGGCGATCGCGGCGGCACCTGTCGCACGT
>NZ_JBHUSF010000104.1:0-25489 GCF_042673295.1 Rhodococcus sp. NPDC057014 | reverse complement strand
GGCGTGTGCCAGTGCAGGCGCTCGGCCTGGGTCGCCCAGAATGCGAGTCGGTCCTCGTCTGCGGCAGCCTGGAGTTCGGGTCCGGCGTTCGCAGTAGCGGTGAACTCGGGGCTCGGCGCGTAGGCCACCGGGATGCCGTCGTGCGGTTCGGACTTCCCCGTCGCTCCGCTCGCCTGTGCGGCCTTCCCCGTCGCTCCGCTCGCCTGTGCTGCACTGGTCATTGTGGGCCGGCCTTCTTTCCAGTCTCGAATTCGGCACTTCTAGCACGTGTGAGGGTAGTCACAAGGGCTCCCGAGCGCACCGTTGCACAAGGTTGCATGCCCATATTCTGCGACGATCGGTCGAATGGGCGCGACGGACGGCAAGCGTGGACGACGAGTGGCGACCCCAGTGCCGACGATGTTTCGATCGGATGCCGATTCCGCGAGTTTCACCCGTCGTGGCCACACAGATTGAAACGTTGACTTATCGTCATCCCATCGTTCGGGCTGCGCCCGGCACGGCTGCCCGGAACCCTGCAGATCTGGGAGGATCGTCTTGCGCATCACACGTGTGGCAACCGCCGTTCTGGCGGTTGGCCTGGCAGCAGGGATGCTGTCCGCCTGCTCGTCCGGTGACTCGACGGGCGGGGGCGGCAGCGGCATCGTCAACGCCTGGGCGGGTGAACCGCAGAATCCGTTGATTCCCACCAATACCAGCGAGAATCAGGGTGGCCGCGTCGTCGATGCGCTGTTCGCGGGGCTCGTCTCCTACGACTCCGACGGTGGTGTGAACAACGAGGTCGCCGAGTCCATCGAGACGACCGACGGCAAGAACTTCACGGTGAAACTGAAGGACGGCTGGACGTTCACGGACGGCACACCCGTCACCGCGGCCTCGTTCGTCGACGCCTGGAACTACGGCGCGCTGTCGACGAACGCGCAGCTCCAGGCATCCTTCTTCGACCCGATCCAGGGCTACGACGAGGTGGCTGCCGAGAACCCCACGGCGCAGACCATGTCGGGACTGAAGGTGGTCGACGATTCGACGTTCACGATCGAATTGAAGCAACCCGAGTCCGCCTTCCCGGACCGTCTCGGTTTCGCCGCGTACTACCCGCTGCCCGCGGTGGCGTACCAGGACATGGCCGCGTTCGGCGAGAATCCCATCGGCAACGGTCCGTATATGATGTCGGGTCCCGGGGCGTGGCAGCACAACGTGCGCATCGACACCGTCGTGAACCCCGATTACAACGGCAACCGCAAGCCGAAGAACGCCGGCGTCGACTTCGTCATGTACAACAGCCTCGACACGGCCTACACGGATCTGCTCGCGGGCAATGTGGACGTCCTCGACCAGGTGCCGCCGAGTGCCGTCACCACATTCGAGACCGACCTGCCTGGTCGCACCGTGAACCAGCCGTCCGCGACCATCGAGACGTTCACGATCCCGGGCCGTCTGCCGCACTTCAGCGGTGAGGAGGGCACGCTGCGCCGGCAGGCCATCTCGATGGCGATCAACCGAGACCAGATCACCCAGCAGATCTACAACAACACCCGCACCCCCGCGCTCGACTTCACCAGTCCGGCCATCGAGGGCTGGTCGGATTCGCTCGTGGGCAACAGCAACCTGAAGTACGACCCGGAGGCGGCGAAGCGGCTGTGGGCCCAGGCCGACGCCATCGCCCCGTGGTCGGGCAGTTTCGAGATCGCGTACAACGGGGACGGCGGCCACAAGGAATGGGTCGACGCCACCGCCAACAACATTCGCAACACCCTCGGTATCGACGCGAAGGGCAAGGAGTATCCGACGTTCGCGCAGATCCGCACGGAGGCCACCAACCGGACCATCCCCAGCGCGTTCCGTTCGGGGTGGCAGGGCGACTACCCGCAGCAGTACGGCTTCCTCGCACAGAACTACCAGACCGGCGGCAGCTCCAACGACGGCGACTACTCGAACCCCGAGTTCGACCGCCTGCTGCGCGCCTCCGCGGGTGAGGTCGATCCCGAGAAGGCCCAGGACCTGCTGAACCAGGCGCAGGAGGTTCTCCTGCGCGATCTTCCCGCGGTCCCGACGTGGTACCGCAACGCGGCGAGCGGCTGGTCCGAAAACGTGTCGAACGTGGTCATCGATTGGAAGGGCATCCCGATGTACTCGGACATCGAGAAGAACTGACGCACGGGAAGTTCTCCGACGGGTGGGGCCGCGAGCTGTCAGTTCGCGGCCCGTTCGGGAGTACGGGCCGAGGCTCCGGATTCCTGACGTCACGGTCCCCGACGAATAGGAGGTGATCCGATGCTCTGGTACGTCGGTCGCCGTTTGCTCCAGATGATTCCCGTGTTCATCGGGGCCACTTTCCTGATCTACGCGATGGTGTTCCTGCTTCCCGGCGACCCGATCGCCGCGTTGGCGGGCGACAAAGCCCTCAGCCCCGCGGTGGCGGCGCAGCTCCGCGCCCGGTACCACCTCGACCAACCGTTCCTGATGCAGTATTTCCTGTATCTGAAGGGCATCTTCACGCTCGACTTCGGCACGTCCTTCTCCGGTCGCCCCGTCAGCGAGGTCCTGGCGCAGGCCTTTCCGATCACCATCAAGCTGTCACTGATGGCACTGGCGATCGAGGGGATCTTCGGGATCGGCTTCGGCCTGTTCGCCGGGCTCCGCAAGGGCGGCATCTTCGACAGTTCCGTCCTCCTCGTCAGCCTGGTGATCATCGCGATCCCGATCTTCGTCATCGGTTTCCTGGCCCAGTTCTTCATCGGCGTGAAGTGGGGGCTGGTGCCGCCGACGGTCGGGGGCAACACCAGTTTCAAGAATCTGCTGTTGCCCGCCTTCGTCCTCGGGTCGGTGTCGTTCGCGTACGTGCTCCGGCTCACGCGGACGTCGGTCGCCGAGAACCTCACCGCCGACTACGTGAGAACAGCGACGGCCAAGGGTCTTTCGCGGCGCCGGGTGGTGCAGGTGCACGTGCTGCGGAACTCGCTGATCCCGGTGGTCACGTTTCTCGGCGCCGATCTCGCCACCCTGATGGGCGGTGCGATCGTCACGGAGGGCATCTTCAACATCAACGGCGTCGGCGGCACGATCTATCAGGCGGTGACCCGCGGTGAGGCGCCCACGGTGGTGTCCTTCGTGACAGTGCTGATCGTCATCTATCTGCTCGCCAACCTGATCGTCGACCTCCTGTACGCCGCGCTGGACCCGAGGATTCGCTATGTCTGAGAAAGTGGAGGACGCCCGAACGGGCGACCGGAAGACCCGTCAGGCGCATTTCGTGGCGCCCGAGGAAGTGGCGGCGCCCGGGGAGACCGACGCCGTCCACATCGACCAGTCGCCGACGAGCATGTGGTCGGATGCCTGGCGCGATCTGCGTAAGCGCCCGCTGTTCCTGGTCGCATCGGTGATCATCGTCGTGGTGATCGCTGTGGCGGCGTTTCCGGACGTGTTCACCAGCACCGACCCGCGGTTCTGCGATCTCGCGTTCAGCATGCAGGGGCCGTCGGCGGGGCACTGGTTCGGATTCGACAAGCAGGGCTGCGACATCTACTCGCGCACGATCCACGGGGCGCGGGCGTCGGTGCTGGTGGGTGTCGGCGTCACGTCGATCGTGCTCGTGGTGGGCGTGGTGTTCGGTTCGGTCGCCGGGTTCTACGGCGGCGCGGTGGACTCGCTGCTGTCCCGGGTCGCCGACATCTTCTTCGGCATCCCGCTCATCCTCGCGGCGATCGTCCTGATGCAGCTGTTCACCAACCGCACCATCTGGACGCTGATCGTCGTCCTCGCCCTGTTCGGGTGGCCGCAGATGGCGAGAATCGCTCGAGGCGCGGTGATCTCGGCGAAGAGCAACGACTACGTGATGGCGTCGCGGGCGCTCGGCGTCTCGAACGTGCGCACCCTGATCCGGCACGTGCTGCCGAACTCCCTGGCCCCGATCATCGTGATCGCGACCATCTCCCTCGGCATCTACATCGTGGCCGAGGCGACGCTGTCGTTCCTCGGTATCGGGCTGCCGTCGACCGAGATCTCGTGGGGCGGAGACATCAGCACCGCCCAGGTCACGCTGCGTCAAGGTTCGCCGATCCTGTTCTACCCGGCGACCGCGCTGGCGATCACGGTGCTCGGTTTCATCATGATGGGCGACGCCCTCCGGGATGCACTCGATCCCAAGGCCCGGAAGAGGTGAGCGCGATGACCGCGAACGATGCGGCCGGCCCGCAGAATTCGGGCGACGAGGTGCCGCTGCTCGAGATCCGGGACCTGGAGGTGTCGTTCCAGTCCCATTCCGGGCTCGTGCCCGCGGTGCGCGGGGTCAGCCTCACGGTGTATCCGGGGCAGACGGTCGCGATCGTCGGTGAGTCCGGTTCGGGCAAGTCCACCACCGCCCACGCGATCATCAACCTGCTGCCCGGGACGGGACGGGTGACGGGCGGTCAGATCCTGTTCGAGGGACAGGACCTGGCGGAGGCGTCCGAGCGTGAGTTCGTCGCGCTGCGCGGGAAGAAGATCGGCCTGGTCCCGCAGGACCCGATGTCCAACCTCAACCCGGTGTGGAAGGTCGGATTCCAGATCGAGGAGGCGTTGGAAGCCAACGGGATCGCGAAGGGTAAGGCCGCGAAGGCGCGTGCCGCCGAACTCCTCGAGGAGGCCGGGCTCGCCGACGCCGAGAACCGGCTGGGCCAGTATCCGCACGAGTTCTCCGGGGGCATGCGCCAGCGCGCGCTCATTGCCATCGGGCTGTCGGCACGCCCGCAACTGCTGATCGCGGACGAGCCCACGTCGGCCCTCGACGTGACGGTCCAACGTCAGATCCTCGACCACCTCGACGGTCTCACCGACGACCTCGGCACCGCGGTCCTGCTCATCACCCACGATCTCGGTCTGGCCGCCGAGCGGGCGGAGCACCTGATCGTGATGAGCAAGGGGCGGGTGGTCGAGGCGGGGCCCGCGCTGGAGATCCTGCAGCGGCCGCGTCACCCGTACACCCGGAAGCTGGTGGCCGCGGCGCCGTCGCTGGCGTCGCAACGGCGGAGTTCTTCGCTGGCCCGGGCGGACATCCGGGAGCACGCGCTCGAGGTGGTGGGCGAGGCGGAACAGCACGGGCAGATCGGCGTCGAATTCGGCAAGGCCACGGACGACGTGGTCGTGGCCACCGGGCTGACCAAGGTGTTCAAGATCCGCCACGGATTACGGAAGTCCACCGACTTCACCGCCGTCGACGACGTCTCGTTCGCGGTCCGGCGCGGCACGACCACGGCCATCGTCGGCGAGTCCGGGTCGGGCAAGTCGACGGTCGCGCAGATGGTGCTGGGACTGCTCGCTCCGACATCGGGGAATGTGGTGTTCGACGGCAAGGACGTCGCGACGTTGGACCGCAGGGAGACGCTCGCGTTCCGCCGCCGGGTGCAGCCGATCTTCCAGAACCCGTACGGCACGCTCGACCCGATGTACTCGATCTTCCGCACCGTCGAGGAGCCACTGCGCACCCACAAGGTGGGGACGAAGGCGGAGCGGGAAGCGCGGGTCCGCGACCTGCTGGACAAGGTGGCGCTGCCGGCTTCGGTGATGCGGAGGTTCCCGAACGAGTTGTCGGGGGGCCAGCGGCAGCGGGTGGCGATCGCCCGGGCGCTGGCGCTGCAGCCCGAGATGGTGGTGTGCGACGAGGCGGTGTCGGCGCTCGACGTGCTGGTCCAGGACCAGATCCTCACGTTGCTGAACGACCTGCAGGCGGAACTGGGTCTGACCTATCTGTTCATCACCCACGACCTGGCGGTGGTACGGCAGATCGCCGATGACGTGCTCGTCATGTCTGCAGGCGCGATCGTGGAGAAAGCCACCACCGACGAGGTCTTCACGGCGCCGAAGGAGGAGTACACGCGGAAGTTGCTGGACGCGATTCCCGGCGGATCGATCCGGCTCGGCGCCTGACCCGCGGCGGCGCCGGGTAGCGTTCCGGTACGTGAGCGACCCGTTGCAGCCCCTCGTCGACCTTCCCGGTGTCCGCGAAGCCGCGGACCGTGCGCGCGACGCGCTCGGCGCGGTTCACCGCCACAAGACCAACCGGCGCGGCTGGCCGACCACCGCGGCCGAGGCGGCCGTCAGGGCGGCCCGCGCCTCCGCGTCGCTGGACGGGGGCAGCACCGAGCTGCCTACCCCCGGTGAGGCCGGCGACCCCATCCTGTCGGGTGCCTTGCGCGTCGGGCAGGCCCTCGACGGTGACGCGCTCACGCTTCTGCAGTCCACCTGGCAGCGCGCGCCCCTGCAGGCTCTCGCGCGGCTGCATCTGCTCGCCGCGGCCGATCTCGTGGAGGATCAGGAGTTGCTCGGCAGGCCACGAGCCGGGGCCGGTGTCGCGGAGCGACTCGACGGTCTGGCTCAGCTCGTGACGGGGGGCACGGCCGCACCCGCACCGATTCTGGCGGCAGTGGTGCACGGTGAATTGTTGACGCTGAGGCCGTTCGGGGTGGGCGACGGCATCGTCGCGCGCGCCGCGTCCCGTCTGGTCTCGGTGTCGAGTGGGCTCGATCCCCACAATCTCGGGGTTCCGGAGGTCAGCTGGTTGCGCCGGCAGCAGGCGTACCGCAACGGGGCCGCGGCCTTCGCCTCGGGCGAACCGGAGGGGGTCGGGAGCTGGGTCGTCCTCTGCTGCGGTGCGCTGGAGGCCGGAGCCCGCGAGGCCACGTCCATCGCGGAAGCGGCGGCGAGCTGACTGGAATCCATTGCACGGCAACATGTTCCCGAACATGTGAAACGGGCGGCGCTGCCGACTGGTGTCGACTTCGCCGCCCGTTAGCACGGACAACCGGTTACCAAGCGTGCAATGGTGGGTTGTGTGGGTGGCCTCGGCGAGAGTCCGAATATCGTCGGGTCGTCCTTGCAACCTGTGCAGGGTCCTTGCCGGTGAAGACTCGAGTCTCGCAGGCCCACAACGCTTTTGCCCTTATAGTGGCTTATGCTTCGCGTGGGTACCTAGTGCCCGTGCTGGGAATCCTGGTCGGGAGATCGATCCTTCTCTTCTGGGTCGACCTTGGCCTTCCGTTCTTCCGTAACTCCTTTGTACCCCGTGACCCCCCTCACATCAAGTATCAAATTAGGTTTGTGACCGTGTCGCGGGTTGCGGCGGTCAGCGCTTGCGGCGCAACACTCCATAGGTGAATGCGCCCGCCACCAGGGCCCCGACGCTCACCGCGGCGGTGGTCGCCACGGTGGTGGCGGACGGCGCCTGGAGGCGCGCCCTGAGGGAGACCGGATTCGAGAAAGTCAATATGGGCCAACCGTTTCCGGCCGCGGCCTTCCGGAGCGCCCGGTCCGGGTTGACGGCCGTCGGGTGGCCGACCGCGGTCAGCATCGGCAGGTCGGTCACGGAGTCGGAGTAGGCGTAGCATACCGACAGGTCGTAGTGGCATTCGTCGGCCAGTTGCCGCATCGCCTCGACCTTGCCGTCGCCGTAGCAGTAGAACTCCACCTCCCCCGTGTAGAGCCCGTCCGCGACCGCCATGCGGGTGGCCATGCTGCGCGTCGCCCCGAGTGCTTCGGCGATCGGCGTCACCACCTCCTCGCCCGACGCCGAGACGACGATGACGTCGTGACCGCGGAGCTTGTGGTCCGCGATGAGGTCGGCGGCCTCCGCGAAAACCAGGGGGTCCACGATGTCGTGGAGGGTCTCGGCCACGACGGACCGGACCTGCTCCACGTTCCAGCCCGCACACATGCTCGTGAGGTAGGCGCGCATCCGCTCCATCTGATCGTGGTCCGCGCCCGACAGCAGGAACAAGAACTGTGCGTAACTGCTTTTGAGGACGGACCGTCGATTGATCAGGCCCTGGTCGAAGAACGGTCTGCTGAAGGCGAGCGTGCTGGATTTCGCGATGATCGTCTTGTCGAGGTCGAAGAATGCGGCAACCCGACCCGTTTCGGTGTGTCGACCTGTCTTGGCACTTCTCTGTGGCTTCGCGGTCACAATGTCCAAGGATATGCGGACTTCGGCCCTGGGTGCGTGTTCCGTGCAACCGCCCGGAACAGGGGCGTTCGGTATCTCCGACACCGTAAAACATTTGAACAGTTGAACTTGCAAATACTGATCTGGGGAGGTGTAGTATTGCTGATGTCCGGATTTGATCCGGACGATGTTCAGCCCGACCCCCCGGGGCTGAACACTGACGACCCTCGCCTCCTCCCCCCCTGGCGAGGGTCGTCCTCTGTCTGCGGCCGGTCCGCCGCCCCGCGCGCCCTGCTCCCAAGAAATTGGTGCGGTAGTACCAGTTTTTATCCACAGCCCCGAAGTTGTCCACAATTCGAGCACGGCACCTGCCGCGGGTCTCCGGCAGCAGGCACGCTCGCTGCATGGACGCACGAGACGGTGGTGAAGTGCTGGTGCTGGTCGACGATCCGGCGCTGCTGCACAGCATCAGGCGCGTAGCGGCGGCGGCCGACCGGACGCTGAACGAGACCGAGATCGCCGACGCCCGGCACGCCTGGGGCAGCGCGCCGATCGTCGTGCTCGACGCGCGTGCGGCCGCCGCGTGCCGCAACCGCCTCCCGCGCCGGCGCCGGGTCGTGCTGCTCTGCGACGGCCCGCCGGGCATCGACGAGTGGCGGATCGCGACCGCGGTCGGCGCCGAACACGTGCTGGCCGTGCCTGACGACGAGTCGGCCCTGGTCGCCGTTCTCGGTGAGCAGCCCCAGCGGCCCGACGCGGACGGAACCGTCGTCGCCGTGGTCGGCGGCTGCGGCGGGGCCGGCGCCTCCACCCTGGCGGCGGCGACAGCCCTCACCGCGGCGACGCGGCCGCAGCCCACACTGCTGCTCGACACCGACTCGTGGGGATCCGGGCTCGACGTGCTGCTGGGCATCGAGGACGTGCCCGGACTGAGGTGGTCGGGACTGTCGATCGAAGGCGGCAGGATATCCGCGGGCGCGCTCCGGGACGCACTGCCCGCCCGCGGCGAGCACCTGCGGGTCCTCGCCTGCAGCAGGACCGGGCACGGCGCGGGACCGACGGCGGCCGCGGTCCGCGCTGTCACCGACGCCGGGCGACAGGCCGGCGACCTGGTCGTGTGCGACGTGTCGCGGTTCCCGGGCCCGGTCAGCGAAGTCGTCCTCGAACTCGCCGACCTCGTGGTCCTCGTCGTGCCCGCGACCGTCCGGGCCTGCATCGCCGCGGGGAAGGTGGCGCAGTGGATCACCGAACGGAATCCCAACCAGGGACTCGTGGTCCGTGGCCCGGCACCGGGCGGGCTTCGCGGCGCCGACGTGGCGGAGGTCCTCGACCTGCCGCTGATCGCATCGATGCGCGCCGAGCGCGCGCTCACCGGAATGCTCGAACACGGCGGTCTGCGGCCGGGGCGGCGCTCCCCGCTGGGCGCCGCGGCCGACGCGGTCCTCGATACCGTCGGCAACAGACCGCGGACCCGGGAGTGGGCGGCATGAGTTCCCTCGTCACCCCCGACCTCCTCGACCGTGTGCGCGAACGCCTCGCGCACACGTCCGGCGAGCCGACACCCGCGACGGTCGCCGCGGCCATCCGGACAGAGTCCGGCGGCGTGCTCGGCGACACCGACCTGCTCGGTGCGTTGCGGGTGCTCATGACCGAACTCACGGGTGCGGGCCCGCTCGAGTCGCTGCTGACGGAGCCCGGTGTCGCGGACGTGCTCGTCACGGCGCCGGACCGGGTGTGGGTGGACCGCGGCCGCGGACTCGAACGCGCAGCGGTCCGGTTCACGGACGAGGCGGCGGTGCGCCGACTCGCCCAGCGGCTCGCGCTGTCGGCCGGTCGCCGCCTCGACGACGCTCAGCCGTGGGTCGACGGAAGGCTGCGGGACGTCGGGAACGGCTCGTTCGGTGTACGGCTGCATGCCGTCCTCGCGCCCGTCGCTCAGGGCGGCACCTGCCTGTCGCTGCGGGTGCTGCGCCCGGCCACCCAGGGGCTCGGCGCGCTCGTCGCGGGCGGCGCCGTCACCGAGGCGGCTCACGATCTGCTGGTGAAGATCGTGCACGCACGCCTCGCCTTTCTGGTCACCGGCGGCACCGGGGCGGGGAAGACCACGCTGCTGGCCGCGTTGCTGGGCGCGGTGGATCCGGCCGAACGGATCGTCTGTGTGGAGGACGCCGCGGAGTTGGCGCCGACGCACCCGCACGTGGTCCGGCTGGTGGCCCGGGCGCCCAACGTCGAGGGCGTGGGCGAGGTGACCGTCCGGGATCTCGTTCGGCAGTCCCTCCGTATGCGACCCGACCGGATCGTGGTGGGTGAGGTGCGGGGCGCGGAGGTGGTCGACCTGCTGACGGCGCTCAACACCGGTCACGACGGTGGCGCCGGAACGGTGCACGCCAACTCGCCCGAGGAGGTGCCTGCCCGGCTCGAAGCGCTTGCGGCACTGGGCGGAATGGACCGCGCGGCGCTGCACAGTCAGCTGGCCGCGGCCGTGCAGGTGATCCTGCACGTCCACCGGTCGTCGAGCGGAGCACGGCAGTTGACGCAGATCGGTGTCGTCACTCGCGACGAGCACGGACGCGTCACGATCGTTCCCGCCTGGAGTCACGACACGGGGGAGGGGCCGGCGGTGGACCGGCTCCGCCGCTGGTGTTCTCGGCGGGAACCGGCGGTGGCGGGTGGGGAGGCGTCGTGATCGCAGGTCTGGTGGTGCTGGCGTGTGCGGTGCTGGCGGTGCCGTCCGCGCGGTCGCGTCCGCGCTTGCTCGCGGTTGCCGGACGGGGAGGTTCCCGGCGGCGGATGGGTCTGCCCTGGGCGGTTCCGGCCGCACTCGTGTGCGCTCCGGTCGTGTACGAACTGGGCGGGATCTGCGCCGTTCTGGCGTCGGTGATCGTCTGTGTGACAGTGCGGTTCAGGTCGGTGCGACGTCGGTCGGCCCGAGCGAAGGACGCCGATCTGCGCGTCGTCCTGGCGGGCCTCGAGGTGGTGACGGCGGAACTCCGCGTGGGTGCGCATCCCGCCGCGGCATGCCGGACGGCGGCCGACGAATCGGTGGGCAGTGTGTCGGCGGCGTTCCGGGCCGCTTCGGCACGCTCGCGGCTCGGGGGATCCGCAGCCGACGGGTTCCGGATCGCGGACTCCCGGGTCGGCACCGAGTTGGGGCGGATCGCCGACATCTGGGCGGTGGCCGACGCGCACGGTCTCGCGCTGGCGGAGCTGCTCGAGGCGGCGCGGACGGACCTGTTGGGGCGCAGTCGCTTCCGTCAGCGGACCGAGGCGTCCCACGCCGGAGCGAGGGCGACGGCGACCGTGCTGGCCGGCCTGCCGCTCCTGGGTGTCGGTCTCGGTCAGATGATGGGGGCGTCTCCGCTGGCGGTGCTGTTCGGCGGCGGGGTGGGCGGCATCCTGCTGCTGCTCGGTGCGGGATTGGTGTGCGCGGGACTGCTGTGGACCGACCGGATCACCGGACGGGTGACGGGATGATCTGGGGCGCGGTACTTCTCCTCGCGTGTGCCGTGGTGGTTCTCCCCGCACCGAGATCACCGGTGCAGCGACTGCGCGGCGACACCGGCGGTCCGGGCGATTCGGTGGCCGCGGCGGACGACCCCACACGCCGCGAGGACCCGCTCGCGACCGCCGCCGCCTTCGACCTGCTGGCAGCGTGCCTGCGCGCAGGGTTACCGGTCGCGACCGCGGCGCAGGCGGTGTCGCGGTCCGCGCCGGCGCCGCTGTCGGAATCGCTTCGCCGTGCCGCGGACCTGCTCTCGCTCGGCGCGGACGCGGCGACCGCGTGGGAGGCGGCGGCGTCGGACCCGGCCACCGAATCGCTCGCCCGGATGGCGCGACGGTCGGCGGCATCGGGTTCGTCGCTCGCCGGTTCGATGACGGAACTCGCCGCCGACGGCCGCACCCAGGTCGAGCACCTGGCGGCGGCATCGGCCGAACGGGCGGGCGTGCTGATCAGCGGTCCGCTCGGGCTGTGCTTCCTGCCGGCGTTCATCTGCCTCGGGATCATCCCGGTCGTCGTCGGGCTCGCCTCGCGCGTACTGGACGGCGGGTTGCTGTGACACGCAGACACTTCCGGCGCAGAACCGCTGCGCCGGTCACTCTGAAGGGGGAACATCATGAAACACGGAATCCGGTCTCTGGCGGCAGTGCGGGCACTGACGGCCCACCTCGCTCTGCTCGCGACGGACGAGGACGGCATGTCGACCGCGGAGTACGCCATCGGCACCATCGCGGCCGCGGCGTTCGGGGCCGTCCTGTATTCGGTCGTCACCGGCGACAGCATCGTCACGGCGTTGACGAACATCATCGACAAAGCGCTGAACACCGCGGTGTGATGAGGTTCGCCGACAACCTGCGCCGGTCGGACGCGGGCGGTGTCACGGTGGAGGCGGCGATTGCGATCGCGTCGATCGTCGCGGTGGTCGTGCTGTGTGTCGGCGCGATCACCGCGGTGACGCTGCATGTCCGGTGTGTCGATTCGGCGCGCGAGGCCGCCCGGCTCGCCGCCCGCGGAGATCACGAGTCGGCAATCTCCGCGGCGGAGAGGGTGGCCCCGGGCGGCGCCGACGTGTCCGTACGGACCGAGGGGGAGTTCGTCGTCGCGACCGTGCGGGCACACAGCCCACTTCTTCCGCTGGTGACCATCTCCGCGGAGGCGGTGGCCGCTCTCGAACCCACGGTGCCGGGGTGGAGTGGGGGAGGCCGGTGAGTGCGGGGATCTCCGACGACCGCGGGGCCGCGACGGTGCTGGCGTGTTGTGCGCTCGCGGCCCTGGTGGTGGTCACGGCGATGCTGGTGCACGTCGGTTCGGCGGTGGCGGTGCGGCACCGCGCGCAGTCGGCCGCGGATCTGGCCGCTCTCGCCGCGGCCGTCGCTCTGGACCGCGGCACCGACGCGGCGTGCGACGCGGCGCGGGAGGTCGCGGGGCGGATGCGCACCGAGGTCGTGTCCTGTGAGGTCGACGACTGGGACGTGGAGGTCGCGGTCACCGCGCCGGTGCTGCTGTCCGTGCCGGGGGTCCGGGACGCCCGGGCGGTGGCGAGGGCGGGCCCCGCGGAGTGACGTCGACGGCGGGGCGGCACTGGTGACGCCCATCGCTCCAGCGTGCACGGGGTTTCCCGGATTATGACCAGATCGGTAATAATCCTCGGCCGGAGAAGTATTGGACGGCATGGATCCTGTGATGCGAGTCTCACTGAAGCGAGCTGGTTTCCATTCACACCACTCCCCTTGGCGAGAGAGGGCACTACATGACCACGGCACCACCGCAGCGGACCGAGGCCGAGACGAAAGCACGGAGAGCGGGCATCGCCTCGTTCATCGGCACCACCATCGAGTGGTACGACTTCTACATCTACGGCACCGCGTCCGCCCTGGTCTTCGGTCAGGTGTTCTTCTCCGACACCCTGCCGGCGGGCATGGGCACCCTGCTCGCGTTCGTCACGCTGTGGGCAGGGTTTCTCGCCCGACCGATCGGTGGCATCGTCTTCGGGCATCTCGGCGACAAGATCGGCCGGAAGACCACCCTGGTCATCACCCTCGTGATGATGGGGACCGCCACGGTCGGGATCGGTCTCCTGCCGTCCTACGCGCAGATCGGAGTGTGGGCGCCGGTCGCGCTGGTCTTCCTCCGCGTCGTTCAGGGCGTGGCCGTGGGTGGCGAGTGGGGCGGTGCCGTCCTGATCGCCAGTGAGAACGCACCCAAGGGGAAGGGAATTCTGTACTCCGCGTTCGCGCAGCAGGGGTCGCCCGCCGGAAACCTCCTGGCCACGATGGCGTTCTTCCTGCTCTCCGCGATGCCCACCCCGGAATTCGTGCTGTACGGCTGGCGAATCCCGTTCCTGATCTCCGCGGTCCTGGTGATCGTCGGCATGGTCATCCGCCTCAAACTCGAAGAGTCGGACGCCATGAAGACCGTGCTGAAGCGCAAGAAGACCGTCGCACTGCCGATCGGTGAGGTGCTGCGCAAGCATTGGGTCCTCGTCCTGCTCGGTGCGGGCGCGCTGCCCCTGGCGCAGGTGACGTACTTCAAGAACACCTTCGCGTTGTCGTGGGCCACCAGCGAACTCGGCTACGACCGTGGCACGTTCCTCGGTGCCATCGCGATCGCCCTCGTGGTGCAGTTCATCGTGCAGCCGTTCGGCGCCGTCCTGGTGTCCCGAATCGATATGCGGAAAGCCATGTGCATCATGGTGATTCCCGAGTTCGTCCTCATGCCGGCGATGTTCTTCGCGATCCGGACCGAGAACTTCGCCGTCGCCGTGGTGGCGATGTGCCTCGCGACCATTCCGCATTCGATGTTCTACGGCGCCATCGCCGGTGTGCTCGCGCGTGCCTTCCCCGCCAACATCCGCTACACCGGACTGTCCGCGGCCTACCAGCTGTGTTCCCTGATCGTCGGCGGCGGTACCCCGGTGCTGGCGCAGTGGATGCTCAACTCGTCCGGCAACATCGTCGGTGTCGCGTTCGTGTCGGCCGGCTACGCCGTCGTGTCGCTGGTCTGCACGCTGCTGCTCCTGAACCGGACCGGATACGACGCGCGCCGGTTGTCGACGGCGGAGCAATCCGACGCCGACGAACTGCAACTCGACGTCGAGTACGACGACGACGCCGACGGCACTCCGAGCGCAGGGCAGGCACATGCGACAGCCCACTCCTGACCGCGCGGTGTCAGTCCGGAGTGGGCGGTCCTTCGGGAGTGGGCAACGCCTCCTCGGACAGCCTGAGGACTTCCCGCAACGCGGCGCTGTCGTCGTCCGCTCGCCACGCGATCCGCAACTGCAGAGTGCTGGGACCTCCGACCAGTGGGAGGAACACGACATCCGGGTTGTTGACGTTCTCGACGACGGAGGAGACGGTCAACGCGCAGCCGACTTCCGCGGACACCAACGCCATCAACGACATCGAGTCCGGTGCGCTCTGCACGATCCGGGGTGTGAAACCGGCATCGTGGGCCGCCCTCTGCAGCGAGTCGCGCAGCGCGGATCCGGGATCGGCGGGCAGTGCCACCCAGGGCTCGGTCGCCAGCTCCTCGATCCGGACGCCGTCCTTGCCTGCGAGCGGGTGGTCGGCGGTCACGGCCACCACGAAGTCCTCGTTGAGGATGACGCGGGACGCGATGCCGGGCGGGGTGAAGATCCACCGGCCCAGACCGATGTCGAGGGTTCCGTCGAGGAGTTTGTTCAGTGCCTCGCTCGCGAAAGCGGAACTGTTCAAGACGAATTCGATGCCCGGATGAGTGTGTCGGACGAGTTTCGCCCACCGTCCGATGAGCAGATGGGACGAGACGCCGGAGAAGCCGATGCGCACCCGGCCGATCTGGCCGCGCCCGGCGGCGGCGACGGCGATCTCCGCGAGCCGGCAGGCGTCCAGGATCTCGCGCGCCGGGCCGAGCAGTGCCTCGCCGGCGGAGGTGAGGCGGACGTTCCGGGTGTTCCGGTCGAACAGGGTTGCCCCGAGTTGCTTCTCCAGTTGCCGAATGGTTCTGCTCAGCGGGGGCTGAGCCGAGTGCAGGCGCTGTGCGGCCCGGCCGAAGTGCAACTCCTCGGCGACCGCGAGAAAGGCAGTGATCTGAGAAATCTCCACGACAGGACTATTGCAGTTCGAGCAATAGAACTGTCAACACTTTTGAGCGCGACGGCGGTAATCAGGTCGGAACGGTCCCGAAGCGACGTCCGGCCGGTCCGGAGAAGGGCATGGCAATGAGCAAAGTGGTCAGCATGGCGGAGGCCATCGAGACGTACGTCGACGACGGCATGACCGTGTGCCTCGAGGGCTTCTCGCATCTCATCTCGTTCGCGGCTGCGCACGAGATCATCCGGCAGCAGCGCCAGAACCTGACGCTGTGCCGGATGACGCCGGACATCGTGTCCGATCAACTCGTGGCCGCCGGCTGCGTCACCAAGCTCGTGGCGTCGTTCTTCGCGAGCGGCTCGGCCGGGTCGCTGCACGAGTTGCGACGACGCATCGAGCGCCACGATCCGGTGCCGCTCGAGGTAGAGGAGTACAGCCACTACGGAATGGTCTGCCGCTATCAGGCCGGCGCGGCCGGTCTGCCGTTCTTTCCGCTGCGGTCCTACGCCGGAAGCGATCTTCCGCGGCTCAATCCCCGAATTCGCCTGGTCGACGACCCGTACGGGGAGGGCACCGTGTACGTCGTTCCGCCGCTGAACCCGGACGTCACCATCGTTCACGCGCAGCGCGCCGACCGTCACGGCAATGTGCAGATCTGGGGGATCTCCGGGGTCCAGCAGGAGGCGGTCTACGCCGCGAGGAAGGCGATCGTGGTCGTCGAGGAGATCGTCGACGACGACGTCGTCCGCTCCGACCCCAGCCGAACGGTGATCCCCTCCCACGCCGTCGACGCCGTCGTCGTCTGTCCACGTGGGGCGCACCCCTCTTATGTGCAGGGCTACTACGACCGGGACTGCGGGTTCTACCGGCGCTGGACCGCGATCAGCAAGGACTCGGGACTCCTCCAGGCGTGGCTGAAGGAGTGGGTCCACGGCACCGCGAATCACGAGGAGTACCTGGACAAACTCGGCGGCGACTACTGGGACGACCTCGCCGTCGCGCCTCGATTGTCCGAACCGGTCGACTACGGGAGCAGAAAATGACCACAGCACGAGTCGGAGGGATCTCGGCGACCGAGGTCATCGTGTCCGTCGCCGCCCGTGAACTCGCCGGGAAGGGACGTGTCTTCGCCGGCGTCGGACTGCCGACGCTCGCCGTCGACCTGGCCAAGCGGACCAGCAACCCGGACGTCGAACTGATCTACGAATCGGGCGTGTGCGGCGCCCATCCCAGCGCGATGGCCGAGGGCATCGCCGACTCGGTGGTCGTGTCGGGTGCGGAGTCGGTGGTGTCGATGTCGGCGTTGTTCGGGTACGTGCTGCAGGGCGGCAACGTCGACGTCGGGTTTCTCGGCGCCGCCCAGATCGACAGGTACGGCAGCCTCAACACCAGCATCATCGGCGACTGGGACAAGCCGACGGTCCGGTTGCCCGGTGCCGGTGGTGCCGTGGAAATCATGCCCAACGCCGGCGAGATCTTCGTGGTGATGCGGCGCCACGATCCGAGCGCCTTCCCCGCGGAACTCGACTTCTGCACGTCGCCGAGCCCGGTCCGGGCCCGGGCGGCGGGCGACGGGATCGCCCCCCGCGGTCGCGGGGTGACGAAGGTGTTCACGAACCTCGGCGTGCTGTCGCGGCAGGGCCCGTTCGACGAACTCGAGTTGGTCAGCGTGCACGAGGGGGTCACCGTCGACGACGTGCGGGCCCAGACCGGCTGGGAGTTGAAGGTCGCGGACGATGTCACGGTCACCGCGCCGCCGACCGGCGAGGAGATTCACCTGCTCCGCGACGTGATCGACACGGTGCGGTTGTATCTGCGCTGATCGGAAGGCCCGTATCTCAGCCGAGCGAGTCCAGCACCGCCGACAGGACCCGGATCGCCCCGTCCTTGTCCAGGGGATCGTTGCCGTTTCCGCATTTCGGCGAGTACACGCAGGACGGGCACCCGGACGTGCATTCGCACGAGCGGATCGCTTCGCGGGTCGCGCCGAGCCAGCGGGTGAGTTCGGCGTGCCCCCGGTCGGAGAATCCGGCGCCACCGGCATGACCGTCGTAGACGAACACGGTGGGAAGTCCGGTGTCGGCGTGCAACGCCGTCGAGACGCCGCCGATGTCGCCTCGATCGCACACCGCGACGAGGGGCAGGAGACCGATCGCCGCATGTTCCGCGGCGTGGAGCGCCCCGGGCACGCGCTCCGCCGGAACACCCGCCTGCAGCAGAAGTTCCGGGGTGACCGTGTACATCACTGCGCGGGTGGGGAGGGTGTGCTTCGGCATATCCAGTTCGACGGCGTCGAGGATCTCGCCGGACGACAGTCGCCGCAGGTACCCGATCACCTGATGGGTCACCTCGACCTCGACGAGCGCGACCTCCACGTCGCCGAACTGCTTCTGCTCGAGCACCGAGGTGACGGTGATCTCGGTGGTTTCGCGGGCCGACGTCGTCCAGTCGGGGTCCTCCGCGTGGACGAGGGCGAGACCCTGGTCGAGGTCGAGTTCGTCGACGACGTACGACTCGCCCTGATGGATGTGCACGGCACCGGGGTGCGCCGTGGCCGGAGCGCGGCCGGTGTCGACCGTCCCGAGCATGCGTCCGGATTCCGACACGACAATCGCAACCTGGGTTCCGATTCCACCCCGGATATCCACTGCGCCATGAGGATTTGTGCCGGCGGTGACGAACCACCCGTGTACACGCCGGCGGATCAGTCCCTGCTCCGACAGCTTCGCGAGCACGTCGAGTGCCCCGAACGCTTCGACCTCCGCGTCGGACAGTGGTAGTTCCATTGCCGCGCAGAGCAACTGCGGGCCGAGGACGTACGGATTGCTCGGGTCGGTGACGGTGGCCTCGACGGGCTTGTCGAGCAGCGCGGCCGGATGATGGACGAGGTACGTGTCGAGCGGGTCGTCTCGCGCGACCAGCACGACGAGCGAACCTTCGCCGCGCCGGCCGGACCGGCCGCCTTGCTGCCAGAACGACGCCACCGTGCCGGGGAACCCGGCGACGACGACGGCGTCGAGGCCGGCGATGTCGACGCCCAGTTCCAGCGCATTCGTCGTCGCCGCGCCCAGCAGGGTGCCGTCGGCGAGGGCTGTCTCGAGTTCACGCCGGTCCTCGGCGAGGTAACCGGCCCGGTACGACGCGACGCGCGACGCGAGTGCGGGATCGATCTCCCCGAGTAGACGTTTGGTCGCCATCGCGGTCAGTTCGGCGCCCCGGCGGGAGCGCACGAAGGTCAGCGTGCGGGCGCCTTCGACCATCAGATCGGCCATGATGCGGGCGGCCTCGGACCCGGCGGGCCGCCTGACCGGGCTCCCGTTCTCCCCGGTGACCTCCCGCATGAGCGGGGGTTCCCACAGCGCGACGGTCCGGGGACCGTGCGGCGAACCGTCTTCCACGATCTCGGCGCAGGGCGCCCCGATCAGCCTCGACGCCGCCGCCCCGGGGTCGGCGGTGGTGGCGGACGCGAGGACGAAGACGGGGTCGGCGCCGTACCGCGCCGCGATGCGCCGCAGCCGCCGCAGCACGAGCGCGACATTCGAACCGAAGACGCCACGGTAGGAGTGGCATTCGTCGATCACCACGTACGCCAGATTGCGGAAGAAGTGCGCCCATCGCTGATGGGTCCGGAGAAGCGAGATGTGCAGCATGTCGGGGTTCGTGAAGAGCCACCGCGAGTTCTCCCGGGCCCAGTGCCGCACCTCGAGTGGGGTGTCGCCGTCGAACACACACGGGTACGCACCACGCAGGTCGTCCCCGTCGTCCAGGACGTCGGAGTCGATGAGTGCCGTCACCGCCCGGAGCTGGTCCGCTCCCAGCGCCTTGGTCGGCGAGAGGTAGAGCGCGGTCGCCCGCGGATCCGTTGCCAGAGTGGTGAGTACCGGAAGCTGGTAGGCGAGGGATTTACCCGAGGCGGTGCCGGTGGACACCACGACGTTCGTGCCGTGATGCGCCAGGTCGGCGGCAGCGGCCTGGTGGGTCCAGGGGCGGGCGATCCCGTTCTCCTGCATGGCCCGGACGACGCTCGGGTGCGCCCAGGCCGGCCATTCCGACAGCTGGGAAGTCCGGGCGGGCATTTCTGCGGCGAAAGTGAGCGGCTTTTCGTCCCGGGGAACACCCTCGAGGACTCGGTTCAGGAGTGTTCGGCCGTATGTTTCGCCCGTATTTCCACTGTCGTCACGGGGTGAAAACGGTGTGCTCACTGAAGTCTCCGGGCTGTCGTAGGGACGGGCGAGTAGCTTCCACACCGCCACGACCTGCGCATTTGATGATAACGAGTGCCTCCGGAGGCCTGTCGTCCGGGGTGTCGCGACGCCGTCGCTAATGCCCAGTTCCGTGCCTGTTCGCTACAAGATCAACTTTTTGTGTGAATTGTTCGGATTTCGACTGTTGCGTTCCCGGAGTTCATGGTTGACTACAACTGGTCGCAGCTTCTGTGTTCGTAGGCTTGAAAGAGTGAACGTTCGCAGGATCGATGTTGCGAACGCGGTGCTCTGCTTTTCCTGAGGGGGAAATCTAGAAGTACAGCGGTCGGAACCGGCCCGGCGGACTGTATGTGCTGTCCGCCGAATCCGGTGGTTAGAAAGAGAAGGAAAAGCATGGCACAGGGCACTGTGAAGTGGTTCAACGCGGAAAAGGGCTTCGGCTTCATCGCACCCGAAGACGGCTCCGCTGACGTCTTCGTTCACTACTCCGAGATCCAGGGCAGCGGCTTCCGCACCCTCGAGGAGAACCAGCGCGTGGAGTTCGAGGTCGGCCAGGGCACCAAGGGTCCCCAGGCAACCGGCGTTCGCGCAGTCTGATTCTGCCGTTCACGTTCGTGAACACGTAAATCAGATAGGCGGGGTCCTCGCGGCCGCGTCTGATTCGTCCCCCATCGCCTGAGGCGGTGGGGGACGAGTCGTTTTCACGGCAACGGTGCCGTGGCAAAGGGGGTACTTCAGTGAGCCAGCTCTCCTTCTTCTCCGCGGAGGCGATGCCGCCGGCAGTCACCGATCTGTGCGGTCTGCTCGCGGCGACGGGCCAGGTGGTCACGTCCGGCGGGCGGGCACGCATCTCGATCGTGGTCGACGCGCAGTGGCGGGCGGAGGCGATCGCGGAGCTGATCGAGCAGGCCGGACTCGAGGTCGAGATCACGCGCAGCGACGAAGGCAGCCCCCTGGTCCGCACCGCGTCCGTCGTCGACCTGCGGCCTCTCGCGGACCAGTGGACGAGGGGAGCGGTGAAGGCGGTGCCCTCCGGCTGGGTGCCGTCGGGGCGTCAGCTGAGGGTGTGGGCGCTGGCGTCGGGCAGGGGTGAAGCGGAGGGCGAACGGTTCGTCCTCGGACTCGATCCGCACGCCCCGGATACCCACGCGCCGTTGGCGCAGGCGTTGATGCGGGCGGGCATCGCGCCGACGCTGATCGGCACCCGTGGGTCCGGTCCGGGGCTCCGGATCTCGGGTCGGCGTAGGCTCGGCAGACTCGTCGAGAGCATCGGCGAGGCTCCCGGAAACGTGGACGACCGTACCGGTTGGCCCCACGTGTAGAGCCGTGTAGACGGTACTGATCTGCGAGGATGGGTTCCGGGTATGTCACTCTAGTAATAGGCGAACCGGGTATAAAAGGGTTTGTCTGCACAACTGTCGAGTGGCAGCGATCGACTTCAGGAAGGCTCGGGCTTCACGTGGCTAAAGGGGACAACGGCAGTGCACAGGGTGCGGCGGGAGCGTCCGGCCAGCCTCGCCGCCTCGTGATCGTCGAGTCGCCGACCAAGGCCCGCAAGATCGCCCCGTACCTCGGGAAGAACTATGTCGTCGAGGCGTCGGTCGGCCACATCCGCGACCTTCCGCGAGGAGCAGCCGACGTCCCGGCCAAGTACAAGGGTGAGTCGTGGGCGCGGCTCGGCGTCAACGTCGACGAGGATTTCGAACCGCTCTACGTGGTCAGCCCGGAGAAGAAGTCCAAGGTCACGGAGCTGAAGAGCCTCCTCAAGGACGCCGACGAACTCTTCCTCGCCACCGACCCCGACCGCGAGGGCGAAGCGATCGCCTGGCACCTGCTCGAGACGCTCAAGCCGAAGATCCCGGTTCGCCGGATGGTCTTCCACGAGATCACCGAGCCTGCCATCCGCGCCGCGGCCGAGGACACCCGCGAGCTCGACAACGACCTGGTCGACGCGCAGGAGACCCGCCGCATCCTCGACCGTCTGTACGGCTACGAGGTCAGCCCCGTGTTGTGGAAGAAGGTCATGCCGCGGCTGTCGGCAGGCCGCGTGCAGTCCGTCGCGACGCGCGTCATCGTGCAGCGGGAACGCGAGCGGATGGCGTTCCGCTCGGCCTCCTACTGGGACATCTCCGCGACTCTCGACGCCGGCGCGGACGCCAGCCCCCGCAGTTTCGGGGCGCGTCTGGTGACCGTCGACGGGTCCCGGGTGGCCTCCGGCCGCGACTTCGGTTCGGACGGACAGCTGAAGACGAGCACCGTCACGGTCCTGGACGAGGCGCGGGCTCAGCGTCTGGCCGAGTCCCTCGCGGGTGTCGATCTCACCGTCTCCTCCGCGGAGAGCAAGCCGTACACCCGCAAGCCCTACGCGCCGTTCATGACGTCGACGCTGCAGCAGGAGGCCGGCCGGAAGCTGCGATTCACGTCCGAGCGGACCATGCGCATCGCGCAGCGCCTGTACGAGAACGGTTACATCACCTACATGCGTACCGACTCGACGACGCTGTCGTCGTCGGCGATCGCTGCCGCCCGGGCGCAGGCCACCGAGTTGTACGGCGCCGAGTACGTGCACGACACTCCGCGGCAGTACACCCGCAAGGTCAAGAACGCGCAGGAGGCGCACGAGGCGATCCGCCCCGCCGGCGACGTGTTCCAGACCCCCGGTCAGCTGCATTCGCGCCTCGACACCGACGAGTTCCGCCTGTACGAGCTGATCTGGCAGCGCACTGTCGCGTCGCAGATGGCCGACGCGCGAGGCACGACGCTGACGCTGCGGATCACCGGAACCGCGGGCACCGGCGAGGAGTGCACGTTCTCCGCATCGGGCCGCACGATCACGTTCGCCGGATTCTTGAAGGCCTACGTGGAGAGCGTCGACGAGGAGGCCGGCGGGCAGTCCGACGACGCCGAGTCGCGTCTGCCGGTTCTCGTCGAGGGCCAGGCGGTCACCGCCACCAAACTCGACCCCGACGGCCACACCACCAACCCGCCCGCCCGGTACACCGAGGCGAGCCTGATCAAGACCCTCGAAGAGCTGGGCATCGGCCGCCCGTCCACGTATTCGTCGATCATCAAGACCATCCTCGATCGCGGATACGTCTACAAGCGCGGCAGCGCGCTCGTCCCGTCCTGGGTGGCGTTCGCCGTGATCGGCCTTCTCGAGATGCACTTCGGACGGTTGGTCGACTTCGACTTCACCGCCGGTATGGAAGACGACCTCGACGCGATCGCCGGTGGCCGCGAACAACGCGGCAACTGGCTCAGCAGTTTCTACTTCGGCGGCGATCACGGAGCCGAGGGTTCGGTGGCCCGTGAGGGCGGCCTGAAGAAGATGGTCGGCGTCAACCTCGAGGAGATCGACGCCCGCGAGGTCAACTCGATCAGGCTCTTCGACGACTCCGAGGGACGGGAAGTGCACGTCCGCGTCGGACGGTTCGGTCCGTACCTCGAACGGATGGTCCAGAACCCGGACGACCCCGAGGGCGACCTCGTCTCCCAGCGCGCCAACCTGCCCGACGACCTTCCGCCGGACGAGCTGACACCGGAGTACGCGGAGAAGCTGTTCTCCACTCCGCAGGAGGGTCGCAAGCTGGGCGTCGACCCGCTGACGGGGCACGAGATCGTCGCGAAGGAGGGCCGCTTCGGCCCGTACGTCACCGAGATCCTGCCCGAGCCGGAACCGGAGCCCGAACCCGCCGTGGTGCCGGTGACCGACGAATCGTCCGACGGGACGACCAAGACGAAGACCGCCGCCGCCAAGAAGGCGCCCGCGAAGAAGGCGGCGAAGAAGGCCACCGGTCCGAAGCCGCGGACGGGCTCGCTGCTCAAGTCCATGGACCTGGCGACGGTGACTCTCGACGACGCCCTCAAGCTGCTGTCGCTGCCGCGTGTGGTGGGTGTCGATCCGGAGTCGAAGGAGGAGATCACCGCGCAGAACGGCCGTTACGGCCCGTACCTGAAGAAGGGCACGGACTCGCGGTCCCTCGCCACCGAGGACCAGATGTTCACGGTGACCCTCGAGGAGGCGCTGAAGATCTACGCGGAGCCCAAACGCCGCGGGCGTCAGGCCGCCGCCACCCCGCCGTTGCGTGAGCTGGGCGTCGACTCGGTCAGCGAGAAGCCGATGGTGATCAAGGACGGCCGGTTCGGTCCGTACGTCACGGACGGTGAAACCAACGCCAGCCTCCGCAAGGGCGACGAGGTGGAGTCCATCACCGACGCTCGCGCTTCGGAACTGCTCGCGGATCGGCGTGCCCGCGGCCCCGTCAAGAAGAAGGCCGCTGCGAAGAAGGCCCCCGCCAAGAAGGCCGCGAAGAAGACCGCTGCCAAGAAGGCGCCGGCCAAGAAGGCCGCCTCGAAGAAGGCCGCGGACAAGAAGGCGTGAGCCGGTACCTCGGGCCGGTAGGGATGTCGCACGTGCCGGTTAGGCTGGCGCGGTGACGGTATTCGACCGGTTGGTGGGCCAGGAGGACGTCGAGTCCGAACTGACGGCCGCGGCGACTGCCGCCCGTCGTGGAGTCGGCGAGATGGGCTCCGCGATGACGCACTCGTGGCTGTTCACGGGCCCGCCCGGCTCGGGTCGGTCGGTGGCGGCGCAGTGTTTCGCCGCCGCCCTGCAGTGCACGAGCGACGGCACTCCCGGCTGCGGCGTCTGCCACGCCTGCACCACCGCGATGGCCGGCACCCACGGTGACGTCCGGCAGGTCGTCCCCGAGGGCCTGAGCATCAGTGTCAAGGAGATGCGCGCCATCGTGCAGACCGCCGCGCGCCGGCCGAGTACCGGGCGCTGGCAGATCGTGGTCGTCGAGGACGCGGACCGGCTCACCGAGGGTGCGGCCAACGCGCTCCTGAAAGTGGTGGAGGAGCCACCGGACCGCACCGTGTTCCTGCTGTGCGCTCCGTCCGTCGACCCGCAGGACATCTCCGTGACGCTGCGGTCGCGCTGCCGGCACATCCATCTCGTGACGCCGTCGGCCGACTCCATCGCCAAGGTCCTGCGTGAGCGGGACGGGCTGGCCCCTGAAGACGCGCAACTGGCGGCCTCGATCAGCGGCGGCCATGTCGGCCGGGCGCGGCGTCTCGCGACGGATCTGAACGCCAAGGTGCGTCGGAAGGACGCGCTGGACCTGGCGGTCGCGGCGCTGCGGCCCGCCACCGCGTTTGCCGCTGCGGAAGAACTGGTGCGTTCCGCCGACGCGGAGGCTAAGGAGATGAGTGCCGCCCGGGACGAGCAGGAGACCGAAGAGTTGCGCACCGCTCTGGGCGCGGGCGGTACCGGTAAGGGGGCGGCCGGAGCGCTCCGCGGCTCGGCGGGTGTGCTGAAGGATCTCGAGAAGCGCCAGAAGTCCCGGGCCACTCGCACGGGCCGTGACGCACTCGACCGCGCACTGATCGATCTGGCCGGTCTCTACCGCGACGCGCTCGCCGTCACGTGGAAGTCGAACGCCGCCGCGAATCACCCGGACATGGCCGATCGGGCCGCCGACCTCGCGTCGCGAACAACCCCGGAAGGCCTTCTGAAGTGCATCGAAGCGGTCCTCGAGTGCCGTGAGGCGATCACCGTCAACGTCAAACCGCAGTGGGCTGTCGACGCCATGGTGGCCACTCTCGGCGACGCGTTCAGGGAGCCGTTTTCGCATACTCGGGGTTGAGGCGCTAGACTCGCCACCGCCGAAAGGCACCGCTGCCTTAGCTCAGTCGGTAGAGCATTTCACTCGTAATGAAAAGGTCGAGAGTTCGATTCTCTCAGGCAGCTCAGCGGTCCTCTGGCCCTTCCCGATCAGTCGGGAAGGGCCAGAGT
>NZ_JBHUSF010000103.1:0-26081 GCF_042673295.1 Rhodococcus sp. NPDC057014 | reverse complement strand
CCCAGCCGCTAGCTGGTGGGCGGCAGCACCGGGACGGTGGTCGTCGTGGTCGGCAGCGGCACCGTCGACGGCTCCTGCGGCGGCTGCTGGGTGGGCGGCTCCGTGGTCGGATTGTTCGTCGGCTGTAGCGGCAACTGCATGATCGTCGGATCCGGGCTCGTGGACGGCATCGTCTCGGGCGGAAGCGGCGGCTGCGGCGGGAGGGTGGGCAGCTGCGGCAGCGGAATCGGCGGCAACCCCGGAATCTGCAGATCCGTCGGCAGCTGAGTGCCCGGCAGCAGTTCGGCTCCCGGCACCGTCGTCGAACCGGGGGTCCCCGGAACGGTGGCCGGCAACGAGGTTGCCTGCGACGGCGCGTCGGTGGTGGTGGTCCCGGGCGTCGTCGTCGCGGCCGGCGGCGTGGTCGGGGCCATCTTCTCGAGCTCCGCGGCGAGCTTCGCCCGCCACACGTCGAGTTCGTTGCGCAGGTCGGCGTCGCGTACCCCGCCGGAACGGTCGGCGGCGCCGTCGAGGAGGTTCTTCGCCGACTCCGCGTCGCCCGCGGCGATCAGCCGTTCGGCCTCCTGCAGCTGCGACGTGGTGTCGATCTGTGCGACGGTCGAGTCGGCCTGCTGGCTGAACACGACCGACTTGACGCTCCACAGCGGATCGCCGGGTTCGGCGTCGTACGAGAAGATGGTGGCACCGCCCATGACGACCGCGATCGCGGCGGCAGCGCCTGCGATGGGCCGCAACAGCCGGAGCTTGCCGCGGGCGGCGCCGCGTGCGGAACGCGCGTTGCCCGAGGCGTCGATCGCCGCGATCACATCGTCCAGCAGCGGCCCGGCCGGCATCGGCGTCGACACGATGTCGGCACGCCAATTGGTCAGCAGAAGCGCGAGCTCGTATTGCTCCGGCGAATCCGTTGCGACGGGACCGCCACCGGCGATCGCGTCGATGAGCGCATCGTCGCGGCGCACAGCCGCGACGTCCACCGGTGCGTCGTCTCCTGGGAGATCGGCATCGGGATTGCCGTTGCGCTTGATGCCCCTAGCCAAACCTCTCACCTGCCCTCGTCACTTCTTTTTTCAGTTTCGCGATGGCTCGGTGTTGAGCCACGCGGACAGCTCCCGCGGTACTACCCACGGCCGCAGCCGTCTCCTCCGCTGACATACCGACCACGAGCCGGAGGATCAAGATCTCCCGGTGCTTCTCCGGCAGCGTGCTCAGCAGTTCGTTCATCTGCCTGTTCGCTTCCGAGTCCAGCGCCCGTTGTTCGGGTCCGTCGTCGTTGGCTACGACATCAGGTACTTCGGCGACGGGCTCCGACTTGTTACGTGCGGAGTTCCGATGCGCGTCGGCGACCTTGTGCGCGGCGATCCCGTAGACGAATGCCATGAACGGCCGGCCCTGATCCTCGTAGCGAGGTAGGGCCGTCATCACGGCGAGGCACACTTCTTGTGCCACGTCGTCCGCGGAGAGTTGTCCCCTCTCCGCAGCACCGACCCTGGCTCTGCAGTAACGCACAACCAGGGGCCGAATGTTTTCCAGGACCAGAGCTAAAGCGGCCCGGTCACCCTGCGTTGCAGCGGCGACGGCGGAGTCCAACTCCTCGCTCGTATTAGTCATCGTTGCTGAATATCCTGGCGTTACAGTGGCACCTCCCCCGATGGGTGTGCTCCCGCTCTCAGCGGAACACTCCAAGAGTAACGGTGCGGACCGAACGGTATTCGCCCGGATTCGCACCGATTCGTGAACAACCCGGCCCCACGGGGCCCGACCAGCGGAGTCAGATCCGGAAGCGCCCACCTCGCGCCCTGATGAGGGCGTCGCACTCCTCGACCACCGCCTCCGCACGTGAGTCGGACGTCACACCACTCAGCAACATCGCAGCCGCCCACTTCAGGGGTATCAGGCCGTGCCGATCGCACCGGTCGAGCACATCCGCGGCGAGCCGCGCCGCCGGACCGGAATCGGACTCCCCCGTCATCGACGCACTCCGCAGCAGATCCGATTTGACGTGGTGCCGCACCGATCCGGCGGTCTCGGAAATTTCTGCGGCGCTCTCGGCGTGGCGGCGCGCCGCGGTGAAGTCCCCGTCCGCGAGAAACAGCTCCGCGCTCACCCAGTGCCTGCGGACATGCTGCCGCCACAGTTCGCCGGGGGGATGGCCGTCCAGGTACTCGGAGCACCGGTCGAGCAGCCGCCTGCCCAGTGCGAGCCGGCCGCACCCCAGTGCGTCGGCGGCCAGTCCCGTCAACGCGTCGCACCGCCCCTCCACGGCGAGAACACCGTCTGCCGCTCCGGGCCCCGTCCCGACGACCGCCAGGGCCCGGCCGTCGAATCCGGACGCCACGGCGTGCCAGCCGAGTTGCCTCAGCAACGATGCCTGCGTGCTCCAGGCGAGCGACACGATCGCGGGTTCCGCAACCCCGCCGCGCGTCAGGACGTCCAGTTCGGCGCGGGACCGGCTGTAGTACCCCCGGGCGCCCCACGCCACCGCCCGCATCCAGCGTTCGACGGGAACGTCCGACTCCGGCAGGGGGCCTGCACCCGGATCGGCGCCGAACGCCGCGCGGAACAGTGGATTCGTGACGTCGGAACGGGGAGAGGAGTCGGGCACGCCGAGATCATCGCATCACCCGGCTCCGCACCGGTCAGGTGACCGCAGCGACGGCGGCCACGGCCGCATCCAGCGCACCCAGCACCGTGATCGTCCGCGGTAGCGGCTGCGTCCGGCACCCGGGACCGCCCGCGAGCATCGTCAGCCCGGTGCGCCTGCGGCGGATCGCCCGCAGCAGGGACGCGACGTCGCATGCGGCGGCGGGCGGCCACCAGAGGACGATCACGTCCGGTTCGGCGTTGGTCACGGCGGCGAGCAACGCCGACCGGCACAGCGGCAGCGCGATCCGCGTGTCCACCGAGGCGGTGGCGAGGGCGGCGCCCAGGGCACGGAATTCGAGACCGTACGGGTCGGCGGGAAGCGCATCCGGCGTGTCCGCGGGCACCTGCACGAGCAGGACCCGGCCACCGCCGCCGATCGGCGCATCCAGCGTCATCGTGGACAGAATTCCCGCGACGCATTCGGCGAAGACGCGGACGCTCGCCGCGGCGGCGTCGGAGTTCCTGCCCTCGTCCGCCCACTCGAGCACCGGAGTCACCACTCTCGTCCACATGGAGCTGAATCCCCGCTCCGCGACGGCCCGCACGACGATCCGGCGGATGGTCACGACGTCCCGCGCCAGCAACGCTCCCGACAAATTGCGAACGGCCGCCTCGGCGTCGGCGAGGCCGGAAAAGGACGGCAAAAGGTTCGACGAGCCTGTTTTCGTCCCGTTCACCGAGTTGTCATCCAGATTTTCGCCACCCGGCAGACGACCGATTTCTGACGAATATGTAGCCATTGCGTTAATCGCATATCTCGCGGCCTCCGCGGAGTTTGCACCACCGTCCAGAGCCTGTTGCATGCATTCGAGCCGGGCGACGTCGCGCGCGGTGTACCGCCGGTGACTTCCCTGCGGGTGAACGGACGGGCCGATCCCGTAGCGGCGGTCCCACGTGCGAAGCGTCGACGGTGCCACCCCAAGCCTTCTGGCCAGCGCAGATACCGACATCGTGGGACCCTCGTCCGGAGATCCGGAGGGGGTCTGCGTTTCAGGCTCCGCGGGCTGGGGCACCCGCACATCGTTACCCGTGCCCCCAGGTCTTTCAACCCGAAACGGAAACATGGAACCGCGGGAAAGTAAATATTTTCCAGGTTAACTTTCAGCTTGTGGGATATGTAAATCACCACTGTGAACAACTATTGACGCGATTTCCGAACCGACTCTACGGTGAGCAACGTGAATGATTCAGCGGCTTGAACGTAGAGCCCACGGTCCGCCCGCCGCCCGAGGCGAGCTTGCAGCTAAGGAGTCCACATGCCTGCACCCAACCACCTTCCCGGCCCGAACGCCGATATCTGGGATTGGCAGATGCACGGACTGTGCCGCGGAGTCGACTCCTCGATGTTCTTCCATCCCGACGGGGAGCGCGGCCGTGCCCGCGCACAGCGGGAAACCCGTGCGAAGGAAATGTGCCGGCGCTGCCCGGTCCTCGCCCAGTGCCGCAACCACGCGCTGAGCGTGTCCGAGCCGTACGGGATCTGGGGTGGAATGTCCGAAACGGAACGCGAGATGCACGCCCGGCACAGACGCGGCCGGATTGCCGTTTGACCGCTCCACCACACTCACCGGGGAACCCTCGCCGCCGTGCGGGGGTTCCCCGCGTCACTTCGATCCCGTCGCCACCCATCCACGGCGACTCGGTCTCCGAATGCCTACCGGCTGGAGGAGATGAGCGGACATGCACGCTACCGTGGTTCTCGATGAAGCGAGACGAGCGCTGGTGACGAACCACGAGGGCACTACCCCGGCAGAAGACGTGTGCTCGGCGGACGCGGCCGGGGCACACAGCGCCCGCGCCACCGAATCCGCGGAACTCCACGACATCATGGCCCGCGTGGCGAACGAGGACGCGGACGCGTTCGCCGAACTCTACGACCGCACGAGCGCCCGAGTCCACGGCATGGTCCTCCGCGTGCTGCGCGACCCCGGATATGCGGAGGAGACGACACAGGAAGTCTTCCTCCAGGCCTGGCGCACCGCGTCGAATTTCGACCCGGCACGGGGTTCGGTGCTGTCGTGGCTGATGACCCTCGCGCACCGCCGGGCCGTCGACCGCGTGCGCTCGGAGCAGGCAGGCACCGACCGCGAGTCCCTCTACGAGACCACCAACATCGCGGGGCCGTTCGACCATGTCACCGAGGAGGTGACCCGCCGGCTCGAGCATCAGTCGGTGCTCGCCTGCCTCGACTCGCTCACGGACATGCAGCGCGAGTCCGTTGCGATGGCGTACTACGACGGCCGCACCTACCGGGAGGTCGCCTCCCAGCTGGGGGTTGCCCTGTCGACGGTGAAGACACGCATCCGTGACGGACTGACGCGTCTTCGCGGCTGCCTGGGGGGTCTGTGACATGAACTCCGAACTCGTGGGCATGGCCTACCCGTATGCACTCGACGCGCTCGACGACAGCGAGCGTCGCGAACTCGACGCCGATCTCGCGGGCACGGACGAGGACACCCGTTCCACGTTCACCGACGAGGTGAGGCGGATCCGCGAAGCGTTCGCGGTGGTGAGCGCGGTGGGCGCCGTCGAACCGCCACCACGGGTGCGAACCCGGGTCCTCGACGCGATCCGGCGTCCCGTGCCCGCGCCGGCCTCGCTCGCCGAGCGCCGCTCCCGCAGGCGGCGCTGGCAGATCGCCGTCGCCGCCGCCGCGGCCGTCGGGGTGCTCGCCGGCGGAACGGTGATCGTCCGGCAGCTCACGGAAGGCCCGGCGCCCACCGTGGCGGAGCAGGTACTCGACGCCACCGACATGCACTCGTCGACGAGTCCGATCGCGGCAGGCGGGTCCGCTACCGCCAACTACTCGAAGTCGCAGGACGCCGTCGTGTTCGTGATGGACGGTGTCGCCCCACCCAGCGCGGACACCGTGTACCAGCTGTGGTTGATGCCCGAATCCGGGGCCGCCCCGGTGCCCGCCGGAACCGTGTCGGCCGGCGACATGCAGCCGACCACGACCCTCGTCCTCGACGACGTGGGGTCGATGTCGAAGCTGGCCGTCACCGTCGAGCCGCCCGGAGGGTCACCGCAGCCGACGTCGGAACCGTTCGCGGTGCTGCAACTGAGCTGATCCGGCAGCCGTCGGACACAGAGAAGACACAGAGAAACCCCCGCGCGGTGATCCGCACGGGGGTTTCTCGTTCGAACGATCGGAGCCCGATCGGCCGCGACGGCGAAGCCTAGTGGCTGTGCCCGTGACCGGTCTGCTGCTCGTCCTCTTCTTCCGGCTTGTCGACCACGGCGCTCTCCGTGGTGAGGATCATCCGCGCGACCGAGGCCGCGTTGACGACCGCGGAGCGGGTGACCTTGACGGGGTCGACGACACCGTCGGCGAGCAGGTCGCCGTAGGTGAGGGTCGCGGCGTTGAAACCGTGCCCCTTGGGCTGCTCGGCAACCTTGCTGGTGACGACGGACCCGTCGAGACCGGCGTTGCTGGCGATCCAGAACAGCGGCGCCTGCAGGGCTTCGCGCACCACCTTGACGCCGGTGGCCTCGTCACCGGTCAGACCGAGGTTGTCGGCCAGTTCGGTGCTCGCCTGGACGAGGGCGGAACCGCCACCGGGGACGATGCCCTCGGCGACTGCAGCCTTCGCGGCGTTGACGGCGTCCTCGACACGGAACTTGCGCTCCTTGAGGTCGGTCTCCGTGGCCGCGCCGACGCGGATGACGGCGACGCCACCGGCCAGCTTCGCCAGACGCTCTTCGAGCTTCTCGCGATCCCAGTCGGAGTCGGTGTTCTCGATCTCGCGGCGCAGCTGCGCGACGCGACCCTTGATGTCGTCGTCGGTTCCGGCGCCGTCGACGATCGTGGTCTCGTCCTTGCTGACCACGACGCGGCGGGCGCTGCCGAGCAGGTCCAGTCCGGCGTCCTTCAGCGTGAGGCCGACGTCGGAGTTGATGACCGTGCCACCGGTGACGACGGCGAGGTCGTCGAGGAACGCCTTCCGGCGGTCACCGAAGAACGGCGCCTTCACGGCGACGGCCTTGATGGTCTTCCGGATGGAGTTGACCACGAGCGTCGAGAGAACCTCGCCCTCGACGTCCTCCGCGATGATGAGGAGGGGCTTGCCGCTCTCGGCAACCTTCTCGAGCAGCGGCAGGAAATCGGGCAGGGACGTGATCTTCTCGCGGTACAGCAGCACGAGTGCGTCCTCGTACACGGCCTTCTGTGCGTCGAGGTCCGTGACGAAGTACGGCGACAGGTAGCCCTTGTCGAACTGGACGCCCTCGGTGATGACGAGCTCGGTCGCCAGGGTCGAGGATTCCTCCACCGTCACGACGCCGTCGGTGCCGACGCGGGTGAGCGCCTCGCCGACCATCTCGCCGATCTCCTCGTCACGCGAGGAGACGGTCGCGACCTGGGCGATGGAGTTCTTGCCCTCGACCGGCTTCGCGACGGCGAGCAGTGCCTCGACGACCTTGTCGGCGGCGGCGTTGATGCCGATGCCGAGTGCCATCGGGTTCGCACCCGCGGCGATGTTCTTCAGACCGCCCCGCACGATGGCCTGAGCCAGCACGGTCGCGGTGGTGGTGCCGTCGCCTGCGACGTCGTTGGTCTTGGTGGCGACGCTCTTGACGAGCTGCGCACCGAGGTTCTCGAACGGGTCCTCGAGCTCGATTTCCCGGGCGATGCTGACGCCGTCGTTGGTGACGGTCGGGCCGCCGAAGGCCTTCGCCAGCACTACGTGGCGGCCACGCGGACCCAAGGTCACCTTGACCGCGTCGGCAAGCTTGTCGACTCCACGCTCGAGAGACCGGCGTGCGATCTCGTTGAACTCAATCTGCTTGGACATGTGTTCTGTCTTCTCCTGGATCTCAGGGTTACGCGCGTGAACGCACTCCGCCCCGGGATCCTGTGGGGACTCCGGGGCGGATCACGTATGGCTTACTTGGAGACGACAGCCAGCACGTCGCGTGCCGACAGGATCAGGTACTCCTGGCCGGCGTACTTGATCTCGGTTCCGCCGTACTTGGAGTAGATGACCGTGTCACCCTCCTTGACGTCGACCGGGATGCGGTTGCCCTGCTCGTTGACGCGGCCTTCGCCGACTGCGACGACGGTGCCCTCCTGGGGCTTTTCCTTGGCCGTGTCGGGAATGACCAGGCCGGAGGCAGTCGTCGTCTCAGCCTCGTTGGCCTGGACGAGGATCTTGTCCTCGAGCGGCTTGATGTTGACGCTCGCCACGATGAGCCCTCCACTTTGGGGTATGCGGATCCGGAGACTTCTCCGGACTCCTGTTTGAGTGTTCCGTTTACGGCACTTCACACAGCCCCGTCGTCGCGGGTGCCGGAGCTCGATCGGCGCCACTTGGCACTCTATACGTGAGAGTGCCAACCCTCAAGGAGAAGGGGGTGGCAGTTCGCGCCGCGCCGAATATCGTCCTGTCTCAGGGGTCGTCACCTAAGGTTCCTCTGGTGTCTGACATCAATAGGCGTAAATTCCTGACGTTTGCCGGGCTCGGGGCGATTGGCACGGTGGGGTTCGGAGCACGTCCGTGGGGGTTGCAGTACGCGGGCGCGGCCCCGCTCCCGACCTCCGCGGCCGGCACCACCCTCGAAGCGGTGGCCGTCCCCCTCGGAAGCTCCGGCTACCGCAGGCTGGGCGCCGGACCGGGGTGGCCGACGATCGTCCGCACCGAACTCGCCGAGGCCCGCAGCGGGCGCGAGGACCGGCGCACCGCACTCGCCTCACTCGTCCAGCTCACCGACGTCCACCTGGTCGACGCCCAGTCCCCGATGCGCTTCGAATACGTCCACCCCTTCACCGGTTCCGCGTTCCGCCCGCACGAGACCCTCACCGCGCAGGGTCTCGTCGCCCTGGTCGCCCGCGTCAACGCGCTCGCGTCCGGCCCGCACACCCAGCGCCCGTTCGATGCGGTCGTGAGCACCGGCGACAACACCGACAACAAGGAGTTCGCCGAACTCGACTGGTTCCTCACCGCGCTCAACGGCGGCACCATCGTCCCCAACACGGGTGCCCCCGACCGTTACGAAGGCGTGCAGAACTCCGGGGCGGACCTGTACTGGAACCCCGAGTCCTCCATCCAGGACATGTACAAGAAGGCCGGGTTTCCCGAGATCCCCGGGCTGCTCGGCGCGGCCATCGCCCCCGTCACGAGCCCCGGCCTGAACACCCCCTGGTACTGCGTCTTCGGCAACCACGACGACTCGGTGGAGGGCACCGTCCCCAGCGGCATCCCCCCGCTCGAAGCCATGTACACCGGTTCCCTGAAGTTCGAGGTCCCCGGGTCGCCGGAGCAGGCGAAGGCGGTCGACATCGCCACCAAGTTCGACCCCGGCGCCATTCCGGGCGTGCTGTCCGCGTTCACCACACCACCCCGGGTCGTCACGCCCGATCCGGCTCGGGCACCGTTCACTCCCCGCCAGTTCATCGCCGCACACCTGGACCCGGCCAACACCGGTCCCGGACCGGCCGGTCACGGCTTCGCACCCGACGCCGCCGAGACCGGAATCGGCTACTACTCGTTCGAGATCGCACCCGGTGTCGTCGGAATCAGCATGGATTCCACCAACCGGGCGGGATTCGTCGACGGCTCGCTCGGCGCGGCGCAGTTCCGGTGGATCGAGGACACCCTGACGGCAGGCAGCAGCCGGTACTATGACACGGCAGGAAACCCCGTCTCGCAGGCACGCAGCGACACCTGGTTCGTCCTGTTCAGCCACCACACCAGCGGCAGCATGGACAACGTCGTCCCCGACCCCGCCGCCCCGGCGGAACCCCGGATCCGGGGCTCGCGACTGGTGGACCTGCTGCACCGTTTCCCGAACGTCCTCGCCTGGGTGAACGGACACACCCACGAGAACCGGATCACCCCGTGGCCCGGATCGACTCCGGAGCAGTCGTTCTGGGAGATCAACACGGCCTCGCACATCGACTTCCCGCAGCACGGGCGGATCATCGAGGTGGTCGACAACGTCGACGGAACCGTGTCGCTGCTCACGACGCTGTTCGAGGCCGACAGCCCGTACGCCGTGGATCACACCGACCTCTCACCGCTCGGACTGGCGTCGCTGTACCGGGAGTTGTCGTTCAACGACATTCACGCCGACCCCGACCTGGGCGGCGGGACTGCCGACCGGAACGTCGAACTGGTGCTG
Source organism: Rhodococcus sp. NPDC057014 (assembly GCF_042673295.1). Lineage (NCBI taxonomy): Bacteria > Bacillati > Actinomycetota > Actinomycetes > Mycobacteriales > Nocardiaceae > Rhodococcus > Rhodococcus sp. NPDC057014. The sequence goes on along the minus strand of NZ_JBHUSF010000103.1, from coordinate 16,319 downwards.
GTGTCGGGTCGCTAGTTCCGGCGCTTGCGGGCCCAGTCGACGGCCGCGACGACCGCGCGGATGCCGACGCCGAGCAGGATCAGATTTCCGATGATCTGCACACTCACGACGGCTCGCGACGCATCGGTCGTCGCGGCGATGTCGCCGAACCCGACGGTGGAGAACACGGTGAGCGAGAAGTACAGCGCACCCATGCGCGTGAGGGGTTCCGTGAAGTAACCCGGATCACTTTCGGACATCAGGCAATATCCTGCCGCGAACCCGAGCAGATAGAGCGGCAGGATCAGGGCGAGTGCCTCGATGGCCTGGAGCGCAGGCACGTCGGAGCGGAAGATCCGGCGGATCTGCCAGACCGCCGCCGAGCCGACGACCAGCAGGCCGCCCGCCAGGAAGAGCAGGGCGGACATGTTCCCGATCGAGGTCCACGGCAGGGCGAAGTAGACCACCGCGCACAGGACGACGGTGCCCAGCGGCCGCACGAATGCGCGCAGCAGAAGCCGTCGGCGCTCGCGTCTCGTGAGGTTGCGAAAATCGCTGGCGCGTCGCATGAGATTCCTTTGGACAACTGTGCAGGTGAGACCGGATATCGAGCGCAATCTTCGTCCTCGGGGGCCGGAAGCCGGGAGCGAAATCCGTTTGTTTTCTGTAACGTTCAGATAACAGTCGCCGATTCAACGGGCAAGGAATCCCCGCTGAACAGGGCGTTCCGGCAGAGACAGCAGGTCACGCGTCGAAAACGTGAGGGGGTGTGTGTGATGGGTATGTCCCTGGGGATGTCGACCGGCGCGGCAGGTGTGAGTTCCGCGCTCGTCACCACCGCCTCCAACGGCGCGCAGAACGTCGAGTTCCGTTACCTGTCCGCCGATCAGGCCCACACCGACCTCGGCGATCTGGTCCGCTCGTCGATCTCGCTGATGACCACCCAGGTTCCGGCCGATCCCACCACGCCCGACGCGTTCGCCGTCGCGTACCGGACGCAGGAACAGGCCCACTCGATCCGCAGCGCCGTCAGCAGGCAGCGCCATCGCGTGCACCTCGTGCCCGAGACAGCGGCCACCCTCACCTTCCTGCGACACACAGGTGAGGTCGCTCAGCACGCCACCGTCGCGATCGTCGACTTCGGTGAGTCCGGGCTGTCCGTCGCCGTCGTCGATCAGGTGGACGGCACCGTCCTGCACGCCGACCGCACCAGCCACGTGAGCGGCACCGGAATCGACGACCTGATCTTCCACCACGTCGTCGGCAGTCTCGCGACTCCGCATCCCCTGCGGCACCTGGACCGGGATCTTCTCTCGGCGCGGTGCCGTGTCGCCAAGGAGCAGTTGTCGTCGGAGCCGCAGGCGCACGTCGACATCGACCTCCCGGGCATCCGCCCGATCGAGATCAGCCGCACCGGGTTCGACGAGATCGCCGCACCGACCGTCCGGGTCGCGGTGGAGTTCATCCGTGCCACGATCGCCGACTCTCCGCGCCGACCCGAGGCACTCGCCCTGGTCGGCGGCGGCGCGAACATTCCCGCGATCGCCGCGGCCGTGACCGCGTCCTTCACCGCGCGGGTCATCGTGGTGCCCGAACCCGACACGGCGACTGCGAAGGGTGCGGCGCTGCTCGCCGTGTCCTCGGCCATCCGCGACTACCCGGCCACCGAATCGAACCGCCCCGGTTCGGCCGCGAAGTTGTCGGGGGCTCTCGTCGGCGCGCTCGTGGTCGGCGGCCTCGTTCTCGGCTACGGCGTGAAGGAACTCGCGCCCGCACCCGATCCCAACGTCTCCCCTGCGGGGACCGACATGTTCCAGACCACGGAGCAGGTCGCAACCACGACGACCGACGAGCCTCCCGCCACGCGGATTCCGTCGTACGACCCGACGCCGACGTCGGAGTACTACCCGAATCAGGTTGCACCGCCCACGTCCGAACCGCACACCGACCAGATTCCTGCGCACACGCCCGATTCGACGACGGAGACGACACCCCCGCGCACCACCACCCCCCTGCCGACCACCACCGGCCCCGCACGTCCGACGCTGCCCGGAACGGAGCCGCCACAGCCCTCGTGGCCGCACATCGAGTGGCCCGCGATTCCACCGCTGTGGCCGCAGGTTCCCGGGGAGTCGACGCCGAACGAACCGAGCCCCGTCGCGCCCGTACCCGGCGGTCCCGAAGTGGCACCGCCGCCTGTCGGGGGACCCACTGCGCCCGCCGAATCCACCGCTCCTGCGGCACCCGCTGCGCCGGCGGCACCCGCTGCGCCGGCGGAGTCCGCGCCCGCCGCACCCGAAGGGATCTTCCCGATGATTCCGGCGCCGGGCACGGTTGCTCCCAGCGCTCCCGCCGGGGCGCAGCCGAGCGGAACTCAGCCCGGTGAGGCGCTGACTCCCCCGGCCACGCAGACCGTCACGATTCCGGTCAGCTGAACACCTGACTGGTGGCCACCGACAGTCCGGGGTCGCTGGCCACGGTGAGCAGGGAGGGCGCGGCGCCGCCGGCGATCAGATGCGCGCCGAGCGAGGCGATCATCACTCCGTTGTCGGTGCACAGGCGGGGTTTCGGCACTCGCAGGGTCAGACCGGCTTCGGCGCAGCGTTCCTCGGCGAGCGCGCGGATACGCGAGTTGGCCGTCGCGCCGCCACCGAGCACCAGAGTGTCCACGCCGACGTCGCGAGCGGCGCGTACCGCTTTCATCGTCAGTACGTCGGCCACGGCTTCCTGGAAGCTCGCGGCGATGTCGGGCACCGAGTACGCCTCGTCGGCCCGTTCCTTCGATTCCACGTACCGCGCGACGGCCGTCTTCAGTCCGGAGAACGAAAAGTCGTGCCGTGCGTCCCGGGGTCCGGTCATGCCGCGCGGAAACGGAATCGCGTTCCGGTCGCCGTCCTGTGCCGCGGCGTCGAGGGCGGGGCCGCCGGGGAATCCGAGTCCGAGGAGTCGGGCCACCTTGTCGAACGCCTCGCCGGCCGCGTCGTCCACGGTGGTGCCCAGTTCGACGATGGGCTTCGCCAGGTCCTCGACGTGCAGGAGGTGGGTGTGCCCACCGGACACGAGCAGCGCCACGCACGGCGGCATCGGTCCGTGCTCGAGGGTGTCCACCGAGACGTGCCCACCGAGGTGGTTCACCGCGTAGAACGGGACGTCCCATGCCGCCGCATAGGCTTTCGCGGCGGCGACACCGACGAGCAGGGCTCCGGCCAGACCGGGGCCGATGGTGACGGCGAGCGCGTCGGGCTTGACGATCCCGGCGGCGGCGAGGGCCCGCCGCATCGTCGGGACGATCGCCTCGAGGTGCGCGCGGGACGCGACCTCCGGGACCACCCCGCCGTAACGTGCGTGCTGGTCGACGCTGGATGCGACCTCGTCCGCGAGAAGCTCGCAGGTTCCGTCGCCGTTCCACCGGACGATGCCGACTCCGGTTTCGTCACAAGAGCTTTCGATCCCCATGACGATCATTGCACCGGCTCCTCACCCGCTCCGGGGCGACGCATCGTGAATGCGTCCGCACCGCTCGGTTGGTAGTACTTCTTACGGGTTCCCACGATCTCGAATCCTTCACGTCGGTACAGGGCGATCGCCGCGTCGTTGTCGGTTCGCACTTCGAGAAACACGGGGCCGCCCCGGGTGCCGGCCACGCGCAGCAGTTCGTCGAGGAGGGCCCCGCCGATCCCCCGCCGCTGCCACGCCGGGTCGGTTCCGATCGTGTGGATCTCGGACTCGGGGTGCGAACCGTTGCCCAGCAGGGCGATTCCGGCGTACCCGACGACGTGGCCGGTGTCGTCCCGAGCGACGGCGTAGTGGACGTGCGGGGCGGCGAGTTCCGCCCTGAACGCGTGCGCGCTCCAGGGCCCGTCGCCGGCGAAGAGGAGAGTCTCAAGCTCCGCGCACCGTTCGGCGTCGGCGGCCGTCATCGGTTCGATGCGGAACGTCATTTCTTCCGGTCCGCCAGTTCCACGGCGTCCGGGCGTCGCAGATAGAGCGGGACGAGCGCCGCCGGGGCCGCAGCGCCGAACAACGCCTCCGCGGCCACCGCGGCCAGTCCTGCCGGCGAGGGTGTTTCCACCGGTTCGACCGGCAGATCGAAGAAGTCGACGTGTGACGGCGATCCCGCCACCACCTCGGACGGCATGGGCTCGAGCTCACGCGGCTTCACCACCGCGGGACCCTCCACCCGAATTCCCGCCGAATAGCGAGCCCAGTACACCTCGCGCCTGCGCGCGTCCGTGACGACGAGCAGATTCCGGTCACCGTCCACCTGCGCGGCGATCGCGTCGAGGCTGCACACCCCGTGAACCGGGATTCCGAGGGCGTCGGCGAACGCTGCGGCGGTGGCCATCCCCACGCGCAGTCCCGTGAACGGGCCCGGTCCGGCCCCGACGACCACCGCGTCGAGGTCCGCGGGGACGTGTCCCGCCTCGGCGAGGCACTCGAGGATGTGCGGGGTGAGCACTTCCGCGTGCGCGCGCGGATTGACCGTCACCCGCACCGCGAGCGTGTCGACCGCCTCGACCGATGCGGAATCGGCCGAAATCCGGACGACTCCGGCGGTCACGGCAGGCGTGGACGTGTCGATGGCGAGAACAAGCACGGTAACTGAGGGTACTCGCACGTCAGAACCGCTCCCGACACCCGACCCGTCAGGAAATCCACTCCCAGTGGGCCGTGCGGACATCCGACTCCGGTTCGCGGCGCAGGCGTACCCGTAGGTGACGATCGGCCAAGTGCTCGACGACGCCCTCACCCCATTCGACGACGACAACGGCTGCGGCCAGGTCGGTGTCGAGGTCGAGTGCGTCGAGTTCGTCCAGTGCGTGCGGTCCGCTCCCGCCCAGTCGGTACGCGTCCACGTGCACCATCCCGACCGGGGCACCCCCACCGGGACGGATGCCCGCCCGGTGCTCCCGCGCGATCACGAATGTGGGCGAAGTCACTCGACCCTGGACGCCGAGGCCGGCCCCGATTCCCTTCGTCAGTGCGGTCTTCCCCGCACCGAGGGGTCCGTCGAGCACCACGAGGTCACCGGCGACGAGTCCCCGGGCGAGGTTCCGCCCGAATTCCTCCGTGTCCTCCGCCGTCGCCAGCACCACGGTCCCGCTCACGGGCAGTACTCCTTCCTCAGCCGACATCGGACTGCTCACCCGATCGGAATGTGGCCAGGCCGCGCTGCAACAGCCGGTCGACCGCGTCCGACACCACGGCCGGGAACTCGAGCTGCACCAGGTGACCGGCGCCGCGCACCCGAACCAGTTCGGACTCCGGTAGGTCCGCCGCCAGTTTCCGGGAACTGCCGAAGGGGATCGTCATGTCACTGTCGCCGCACACCACGACGGACGGGGTGTGTTCGAGCGCCTCGAGGGACGCGGACTCGTCGTGCAATTCGAGCGTGCGCAGAAAGTTCACGATGGTGACCACCGACGTCCGGTCCAGCATGGAGTCGGAGAACTTGTGCAGCCGCGGACTCACGTCCGTGCCGTATGACGCCGCCCGCAGGATGGGGGTGATCAGCACGCGGGCCGCGCCGCGCGCGTGCTGGACGAGTTCGGGCGAGGTCCGGACAGCGAGCCGGAAGCCGTCGATGACCGGGTTCTGCAGGTTCCGCGTCAATCCGGTCTCGCTGAGCCCGGCCGCGGCCGTAGCCACCAGACCGGCACCGATCACCCGCTCCGCCACCAGCTCGGGCCGCTGCCCGGCGAACGCGAGCACCGTCATCCCACCCATCGAATGCCCCACCAGCACAATCGGTCCGGTGGGGGCCTTCGCCTCGACGACGGTCGCGAGATCGGCGCCCAACTGCGCGATCGTGCAGCTCGCCGCGGACGGCACACCCGAATCGCCGTGCCCGCGTTGGTCGTAGAACACCATCCGCACGTCGTCGCCCCACCGCTCGGCGAGCTGACGGCGCTGGAAGTGCCACGACGTCATGTCCAGGCAGTACCCGTGCACGAACACCGCCGTCACCGGGGCGTTCTCCGGACCCACCTCACGGACCGCGAGCGCAACGCCGTCCTCGGCGACCACCACGCTGCGCCGGTCCCGTGACATCAGGGTGAAGTCCTCGTCACCGTAGATCTCGCGGCCGGGCCGGGTCGCGCTGCGCACGGCGTTGACTCCGGCCACCGAGCCGAGCGCCAGCGCGCTGAGCACACCGCCGACAAGTCCCAACCGCTTCGACACACCCATGCCTACGTGCCCGTCCCACCGACGTAGCTGCGCACCGTGCGTCCGCGCACCCCCGTCACCACCTCGTAGTGGATGGTGTCGAGCTTGTCTGCCCACTCCTGTGCGATCGGTTCGCCGAGGTCCCCGTTGCCGAAGAACACCGCGGTGTCCCCCTCCCGGACTCCCCCGCCGTCCGGTCCGAGATCCACGACCACCTGGTCCATGCAGACACGTCCGATCCCCGGACGGCGCGCCGCACCCAACTGGACCTCGAATCGGCCGCTCAGCGAACGCGGGAGCCCGTCCGCGTACCCGAACGGCAGCAACGCCACCGTCGTGTCCCTCGGGGCCACCCACTGGTGCCCGTAGGACACGCCTTCACCTGCCGCCACCTTCTTCACCAGGGCCACCCTCGATCGCAGTGTCATCGCCGGGCGCAACCCGAACTGACCGAGTTCGGGAACGGGCGACAACCCGTATATCGCGATTCCCGGGCGAACCATGTCAAACCGCAGGTCGGGGCGGGTCAGGGTGGCCGCGGAATTGGACAGGTGCACCACTTCGGGGACCAGTCCATGACGCTTGGCGTCCGCGATCGCAGTGACCAGTCGATCCCGCTGGGAATCGATCCAGGCGTGGTGCGGCTCGTCGGCATGGGCCAGATGAGAGAAGATGCCGCGCAGCCGCACCGCGCCCTCGGCCTGCGCGCGGGCCAGGTCGACGAGGACGTGCTCCAGTTCGTCGGGCGCCACCCCGTTGCGGTTCAAGCCGGTGTCGACCTTCAGAGTGACGATCGCCGTGGTGCCGACGGTCCGCGCCGCGGCCACCACCGAGGCGAGGTGGCGGGGCGAGGAGACGCCGAGTTCGACGCCGGACGCGATCGCGGGGGCGAAATCGGCGTCGACGGTGTGCAGCCACGCGAGGACGGGTGCGTCGATCCCGGCACGACGCAGCGTCAAGGCCTCCGACACCGTCGTCACACCCAGTTCCGACGCTCCCGCAGCCAGCGCCGCGCGGGCCACGGCTACCGCGCCGTGGTTGTAGCCGTCCGCCTTCACGACGGCCATCATCGCCGCGCCCCGAGCGCTGTCGCGCAGGATCCGGACGTTGTGCGCGATCGCGTCCAGATCCACCACTGCCTCGGCCTGCGGTGCCGGCGCCGCCTGCGCGGGCGCTGCGGGTTCGCTGTGTCCGTGGTCGTCGGCCGGTACTGCTTCAGCAAGCGTCATATGTTCGATCCTGCCATTCACGCGGTCGCCGGCATTTCCTCGGGTGACACCCCCGCACGGAGAACTCTGATCGACTCCCTGAGGTGCCCGAGCAACGTTCCTGCGGAGATCGGTGCTGTTCCACGCCCCGCCGAGAGGTCGGCGCCGCCGCCTCGGGCCGCCAGGTTCGCGGCCAGCGAGTGAGCGCGCGCACCCACCGCGGCGGCCCGGTCCGGCGCGAGACCGGCGGCCACGAGTGCGCCGATGATCCCGGCGAGCACGTCGCCTGCCCCCGCCGTGGCGGACCACGAACCACCCGCCTCGTTGACGAACACCCGGCCGCCGGGCTCGGCGATCACCGTGGCCCGCCCCTTGAGCAGCACGTGCGTGTTCCAGTCGGCGGCGAGCGCGCGCACCGACGCCACCCGGTCCGGTCCCGGTCCCGTCCCCGTCAGCCGGGCGAACTCCCCGGCGTGCGGTGTCAGCAGCGTCGCTGCCGTCCGCGAGCGCACCAGGTCCGGGTCCTCGGCGAGCAGGGTCAGTCCGTCCGCATCGACCAGTACGGGCACATCCGCGTCGAGCACCGTCCGCAACGTCCGGCGGGCGGCGTCGTCGGTGCCCATGCCCGGCCCGACCACCCACGACTGGACGCGTCCGGCCTTCGCGAGATCGGTGGTCGCGATCACCTCCGGCGTGTGCGCGAGCACCTCGGCCGTGCACGGCCCGGCATAGCGGACGAGCCCCGACGTGGCCGTGACCGCCGCTCCCGTGCACAGGACCCCGGCTCCCGGGTAACCGTCGCTGCCCGCGACGACCCCCACCACGCCCTGCGAGTACTTGTCGTCCTCGGCTCCCGGCACCGGCCACGCCGCGCCCACATCCGCGGCGTCCAGAGCGGTGATGTCGGCATCGCCGAGCGACAGTCCGATGTCGACCAGCTCGACTCGGCCACACTGCGCCGCGCCCAGCGCGTGAACCGGTTTGAGGGCGCCGAACGCCACGGTGACCGCGGCGCGCACGGCGGGCCCGTCGACGGCGCCCGTGTCCGGGTCCACCCCACTCGGCAGGTCCGCCGACACGATCGGCGCCTCGATCCGGCCGATCAGCGCAGCGGCATCGGGCCGCAACGGCCCCCTGCCGGAGATCCCGACGATCCCGTCGATCACCAGATCGGGCAGGCCCAGGTCGTCGGACGGGGCGGCCACCCGACCACCGGCCGCGGTGAACGCCGCCAGCCCGGCCGCGTGCGCCTTCTCCGGTTTCAGCAGGACCGCGGTAGCGGCGACACCGCGCTTGCGCAGCATCGACCCCGCCCACAGCGCGTCCCCGCCGTTGTCGCCGGACCCCACCAGCACCGTGATCGTGCGGCCGGCGACACCCCCGGTCCGCGCCCGCAGTTCCGCCGCCACCACCGTGGCCAGTCCGTGTGCGGCGCGCCGCATCAATACGCCGTCGGGAAGGGACGCCAGCAACGGCGCCTCCGCGGCTCGAACCTCGTCCGCGGTGTAGTAGCCCCGCATGGGAACTCCTCGTCGAGCCGGCCTCACGGCCGGCCGCTGTGCAGTGAAGGGTCGGTACCGGGTCAGACTACGCTCGACGTCATGCGTGTATGTGGAAGGTCGCGGATCGCCGGAGTGGCTCTGGCCGCGAGCATTTCGATGACGGCCGTCGTATCCGGGTGCAGCTCGCCCGCCGAGGAGGCACCCCAGGCGCCGACCGGACCCGTCGTGCAGGTCGCGAACATGGCGTATGCGCCCTCGACGATCACCGTCCGGGCCGGAGACACTGTCACCTGGAATTTCGACGACCGGGGAGTCACCCACGACGTGGTGGGTGTCGGGGCCGCGAAGAGCGTGCTGCGGAGCCGGCTGATGCAGACCGGCGCGTTCACGTACACGTTCACCGAACCGGGCACCTACGAGTACACGTGTTCGCTGCACCCGGACATGACGGGCACCGTCGTCGTCACTTCGTAGGGGCGCGGCCCGGCCGCGCCCCCTCTCGTCGCGGCTATTCGACAGTGACGGACTTGGCGAGGTTACGCGGCTTGTCGACGTCGTATCCCCGTGTCTGCGCGACCTCCGCGGCGAAGACCTGCAACGGCACCGTCGACAGCAGCGGCTGCAGCAGCGTCGGCGCCGACGGGATCTCGATCAGGTGGTCGGCGAACGGCCGCACGGCCTCGTCGCCTTCCTCCGCGATCACGACGGTCCGCGCACCGCGGGCCTGGATCTCCCGGATGTTGCTGAGCAGCTTCGAGTGCAGCACCGCGCGCCCCTTCGGCGACGGCATCACCACGATCACCGGCAACCCGTCCTCGATCAACGCGATCGGCCCGTGCTTGAGTTCGCCGGCCGCGAAGCCCTCGGCGTGCATGTACGCCAGCTCCTTGAGCTTGAGCGCACCCTCGAGCGCCACGGGATAGCCCACGTGGCGGCCCAGGAACAGCACCGTCGACGACGACGCCAGCTCCCGCGCCAGTGCCCGCACCGGCTCCACCGTCTCGAGTACCCGGCTCACCAGATCCGGCATCGCCTCGAGATCGGCGTACTCGCGTGCCACCTCGTCCGGGTACTTGGTGCCGCGCGCCTGCGCGAGGGCCAGACCGACCAAGTAGTTCGCCGTGACCTGCGCGAGGAACGCCTTCGTCGACGCGACACCGATCTCCGGACCTGCCCGGGTGTAGAGGACGGCGTCGGCCTCGCGGGGAATCTGGGCGCCGTTCGTGTTGCACACCGCAAGCACCCGCGCCTTCTGGTCCTTGGCGTGGCGCACCGCCTCGAGGGTGTCGGCCGTCTCACCGGACTGCGAGATGGCGACGACCAGCGTCGACCGGTCCAGGACCGGGTCGCGGTAGCGGAACTCGCTGGCCAGCTCGACCTCGACGGGCAACCGTGTCCAGTGCTCGATGGCGTACTTCGCGAGCAGCCCCGAGTGGTAGGCGCTGCCGCAGGCGACGACGAAGACCTTGTCGACGTCGCGCAGTTCCTGATCCGACAGTCGCTGCTCGTCGAGGACGATCTTTCCGTCCGCGAAATGACCGAGCAGGGTGTCCGCGACCGCGCCCGGCTGCTCCTCGATCTCCTTCAGCATGAAGTAGTCGTGGCCGCCCTTCTCGGCGGCGGCGAGATCCCAGTCGATGCGGAACGGGCGGCCCTGCGCCTCGGATCCGTCGAAGTTCAGAATCGAATACCCGTCCGCGGTGATCACCACGACCTGGTCCTGCCCCAGCTCGACCGCGTCGCGGGTGTGCTCGATGAAGGCCGCGACATCGGAGCCGAGGAACGTCTCGCCCTCGCCGACACCGATGACCAGCGGCGTCGAGCGACGCGCCGCGACGATGGTGTCCGGGTGGTCGGAGTGCGTGAAGACGAGGGTGAACGCGCCCTCCAGCCGGCGCAGCACGCTCAGTGCGCTCGCGACGAAGTCGCCTGCCGTCTCACCCGAGGCGTAGGCCCGCGCGACGAGGTGCACCGCGACCTCGGTGTCGGTGTCGCTGGCGAAGTCGATTCCGTCGTGCTCGAGTTCGGCCCGCAGCGGTGCGAAGTTCTCGATGATGCCGTTGTGGACGACGGCGACCGTGTTGCCCGCGTCGCGGTGCGGGTGCGCGTTGCGATCGGTGGGCCTGCCGTGCGTGGCCCACCGGGTGTGCCCGATCCCGGTGCTCCCGGTGAAGTGCTCCGCCCCGACCTCGTCGAGTTCGGCCTCCAGATTCGCGAGACGCCCCGCCTTCCGCTCGACCGCCATCCCGCCCTGCCCGTCGAGCACGGCGATACCGGCAGAGTCGTATCCGCGGTATTCCATTCGCCGCAAAGCCTCCACTACAACAGTCAGAGCCTGCCGGTGGCCGACGTATCCCACGATTCCGCACATGGTTCATCAGGGTACTTGGACCGGCCGACGCCGCGAAGTCGGAGTGTGGGCCGCATCGGCTCTCTCGCCGGCCCACGAATCGGATAACGTTCTCCCCGTGGCGCCGAAACCGAAGACCCTGGCCCGTGAACTGTCCAAGCGAGGACCGCACCGCGTGCTGCGCGGCGACCTCGCCCTCGCCGGACAGCCGGGCGTCGTATACACGCCCGAATCAGGCTTCAACCTGCCCGCCGTCGCGTTCGCGCACAGCTGGATGGCAGGTGCCGACCACTACCGGAAGACGCTCGAACATCTGGCGTCGTGGGGAATCGTCGTGGCCGCCCCCAACAGCGAACGCGGTCCCGTGCCCTCTCACCTGGGCCTCGCCACCGACCTGCGGGCCAGCCTCGACATCTGTGTGGGTGTGCGTCTCGGTCCGGGACAGATCAGCGTGCGGCCCGACCGCGTCGCTTTCGCAGGCCACGGGATGGGTGCCGGGGCGGCTGTCCTCGCCGCAGCCCAGCGGGACGTGGCGGCGGTCGCAGCCCTGTTCCCGGCGCCGACCGCGCCGAAGGCCGAGAAGTATGCGTCCAAGATCACAGCGCCGGGGCTCGTCGTGGCCGGTGCCGACATCGACACCATGAACAGCAACGCCAAGGCACTGGCCGAGGCGTGGGGTGGTGAGCACGTTCTGCGCGCCGTCAACGGCGCCTCCGAGTCCGGGCTCACCGAAGGTCGCCGCCTCCTGGGCGCGCTCGGCATCGGCGGCTCGGAACGCAAGACCCAGCAGATCACCCGCGCACTGCTGACCGGCTTCCTCCTCTACCACCTCACCGAGGACAAGAAGTACGACGTGTTCGCGAAGGCGGACGCCGAACTTCCCCACACCACCCTCGTCGATCCGCACGAGGTGCACACCAAGGCCGGGTTCCAGGGCGCGCTCCCGCACATCTGAGCCCGTCGGTCACACCAGCCAGCTGCGGGGACGATAGAACTCGTCGTCATCGTCGTCCGCTCCCGGGCGCGGTGGCGGCAACTCTGGCGACACTGCGGCCGCGGGCTCGGCACGGCCGCGGTTCGCTGCGGCTGCCTCGTCTCTGGCTCTGGCTTCGTCGATCCGCTCCCGGAACAGTTCCAGGTCGGCGCGCATCTGTGCCCGTTGTGCCCGTAACTGGGCGGCTCGGTGGCTCACAGTGGACCGGCCTCGGCCAGCTCGGCGCCGCTGTCGAGTCCGGCGACGGGACCGGTCGCGAGTTCGGGTGCAGACCGCGGTTCCTGCGGCGGGGCCGGTGCGTCGGGCGCCGGCGCCTCCTGCAATGCCACCACCTGTGGTGGCGCGACGGCCGCGGCGTCCCCGGCAGGCACCGGCCCCGGTGCGTCCTCGTGGCTCGGCGCGGCGTCCCCGGCATCTCCGCCCGGCGGCGGCCCGTCTTCAGCCGTCGTCGCCGGCACGCCCTCGGCTCCGGCGTCGACCCGCGATTCCGGGTCGGGCTCGGGGGGTGCGCAGTCGGCACCCTCGGGGTCTCCGTCGGCCGCAGCGTTGTCGGCGAGGATCTGCGGCAGGCCGTCCGGACCGATCTCGACCTCGAATCTGGCTGTCCCGCCCTGTCCGTCGCTCATCTCGAGATGAATCCCCTGACCGTCCGCGTCGACGGCGAGCGTCCACGATTGTCCGTCGAGGTCCAGTTCGAGACTCGTGCCGCTCGACGTGCCGTGACCCGGCTCGCCGTCGTCCGCACCCGGATTGTCGAAGTCTTCACGGAGGTCGTCCGGCATGCCGTCCTCGTCGGCCCTGCCGGTGAGGCCCGAGAGGGCGTCCTCGATCAACGGGCGCAGGAGCGAACCGAGATCCGCCAGCCCTCCCGCGAGGCCCCGACCGAGGAGGTCACCCAGGCCGGGGACGTTTCCCGTACCCGGGACGGCGCCCGGCGCCGGCACGAGCGACCCCGGAAGCCCGGGCATCACGGGCGGGACCGGCGCGATCGGGATGATCGGGGTGATCGGGGCAGTCGTCACGGGCGCCGTGGCAGCCGGCGATGCGGCGGCGATCGGAGGTGCGGCAGCCGCCGGACCGGTGGTCGCGCCGCCGCCACCGGATCGAGGTGGGAGATACGCGGGGCCGTCGTTCGCGGGTGCCGCGGTGGATGCCGTCGGCGCAACAGGTGCGGGAGCAGGTCCCGGTGCCGCGGCCGGGGCGGTGCCGGCGTTCTGGACCTCGGGTGCACTCGGCGCGGGAGCCGGTTCGGGGGTGTCCTCGGGTCGGAACCCGGGCTGCACCTCGATCGACCGCGCCTCGGCGACGACGGCATCGTAGGCGGCGTGCACCGCTTCGGCACAGTCGGCGCAGGCCGCGGTGAACTCCTGCTGCTTCTCCTCGTACACGCGCCGGAAGTTCGCGTCGAGCCAGTCCTTGGCGATTCCGGCGGCCCGCCGCACCACGTCGTCGCGGTCGAGGCGGCGGAGCGCACCGGCTCCCCCGTCCTTGTACAGGGCGTTCACGTGCCGGTAGTCGTCGTCGGCGAGTTCGGGGAACCAGTAGGACGCGTCCTCCATGCAGTCCTTCGCGACGGAATTGTCGCCGTCCTTGCCCTCGGCGTAGATCTGCGCGAGGACGTCGATCTGCGCGGCGCTGTACCCCCCGACCGTCGGCTGGTGCAGCGACACCACCTTGTACGCCTTGTTCGTCACGGCGGCGCTCAGGGTGAGGTTCGCTTCGAACAACACCTCGGCGAGGTCGCCGAGCCGGTCGACCGTGGCGGCGACCTGAACGTTCCGGCGGTCGGCGGCGTCGGTCGCCGCCGCGGCCGCGATTCCGCTCCACCCGGTTCGCACCGCGGTGACGCATTTCTCGTTGTCGTCGAGTTCCGTGCGGGCCGTGACGATGCTGCGTCCGACGGTGTCGACGTCGCGGGCGAGCGTGTGCAGGCGCATCCCCCGCTCGGCGTCGAACAGCGCGTAGTAGTCGGTGAGTTCGAGGGATTCGTACCCCAGCCTTCTCGCAGAGGGCAGGAACAACTCGAAGAATTCGAGCCCGCGAGCACCGAGATCGAGCATGTCCTCGGGATCGTTGAGTGATTCCTGGCGCAGGTGCTCGCCCAGCGCGACGCGGGATGCGTTGGCGGCCCGGGCGTCGCTGCCGTGCTCGAGCAGTGCCGCGTACCGCTGGTCGGCGGACGGCGTCCGGTCGCGTCTGGCGAGTCCGTACTCGTCGAAGTACGGCTGCCACGACGACTCGTCTGCTTCGCGGGACGCAGCCCACGCCTGAAGAAGTTGCTCCTTGAACTCGCGGCTCAGGTTCGGGTCTTCGATCAGCGTTCCGGGATCCGTGGTCACCACTGCACCCCGTTCACGTCGGCCGCCACGTTCGCGTCCGTTCCGGAGTAGCGCGCCGCGGCGGCCCGGAACGCGTGACCGAACGATTCCGCGTCCGCGGCCCACTGCTCGAGCGCGACCCCGACGACGTCGAGGGCATCCCGCACCGCGTCACCCTTCGCGGCGTAGTCGCGACCCGCCTGTGGCCCGGCGAATTGCAGCCGGGCAGTCTCGGCGGCCTGTTGTCTCAGAACCTCCGCCGACCGCAGCAGCCTCGTGCCCGCGTCCGTCACCGCCGCGACGTCCACCTCGAGTCCCTCGCCCATTGCCCCACCCTCTCTTCGCGACCTACTGCATTAGACGCGACAGCGCACCGATCGGTTCCCTCGGCCGATCGGTGCGCTGTGTCCGTTCACACGGAGGCGACGGTACCCGCCAGCTCGTCGGCGAGTTTACGAGCAACTTCCAGATCGGAAGCCTCGACCATCACCCGCACGACTTGCTCGGTGCCGGACGGCCGCAGGAGCACCCGGCCGTTCTCGCCCAGGCTGCGCTCCGCGGCCAGCACCGCGTCGAGGACGGCCGGCGACGCGGCGACGGCCCGCTTGTCGGCGACCTTGACGTTGATCAGGACCTGCGGGAGCGTCGTCATCGCCGACGCCAGTTCCGCGATCGGCTGCCCGGTTTCCGCCATCCGGCCCATCAGCCGCAGCCCCGTCAGCACTCCGTCGCCGGTGGTGCCGAAGGCGGGGAACACGACGTGCCCGGACTGTTCGCCGCCCAGGCTGAAGCCGCCGGATCGGAGTCCCTCGA
Source organism: Rhodococcus sp. NPDC057014 (assembly GCF_042673295.1). Taxonomy (NCBI): domain Bacteria; kingdom Bacillati; phylum Actinomycetota; class Actinomycetes; order Mycobacteriales; family Nocardiaceae; genus Rhodococcus; species Rhodococcus sp. NPDC057014. The sequence goes on along the minus strand of NZ_JBHUSF010000103.1, from coordinate 987 downwards.
GGACATACCGATCCCCGACCGCCGTGGTGACCAGCGAGATTCCGGCCTCACGCATGGCGATGTGCAGGCCGAGATTGCTCATGACGGTCGCGACGAGGGTGTCGTCCGCCAGTTCGCCCGCATCGCGCATCGCGAGGGCGAGCACGGTCATGATGGCGTCACCGTCGACGAGGGAACCGCCTGCGTCGACGGCGAGACATCGATCGGCATCCCCGTCGTGTGCGAGCCCCAGGTCGGCGCCGTGCCGGACGACGGCCTTCTGCAGGTCCTCGAGGTGCGTCGATCCGCAGTTCTCGTTGATGTTGAGCCCGTCGGGTTCGGCGTTGATCGCGATGACAGTGGCGCCGGCGGCCCGGTAGGCGGCGGGGGCGACGTCCGAGGCCGCGCCGTGCGCGCAGTCGACCACCACGGTCAGTCCGTCGAGGCTGTTCGGGAGCGCGGTCGTCAGATGCTGCAGGTACCGGTCCGCGGCGTCGGGCACCGTGCGGACTCGTCCGATCCCGGCCCCGGTCGGCGCCCGCCGTGTCGCGGTGCCGGTGGCGACGGCCTCGATCCGGTCTTCCACCTCGTCGTCGAGTTTGTGTCCGCCTGCCGCGAAGATCTTGATGCCGTTGTCTGGCATCGGATTGTGCGAGGCGGAGATCATGACACCGAGTGCCGCGTCCAGTTCCGCGGTCAGGAACGCCACCGCGGGCGTCGGCAGCACCCCGACGTTCAGGACGTCGACACCGGCGGACGTCAGGCCCGCGACGACCGCCGCCTCGAGCATTTCGCCGCTGGCTCTCGGGTCACGGCCGACCACGGCCGTCTTGCGTCCGCCCGAACCCGGCGACGCCAGCACCGTTGCGGCGGCGGAGGCCACCTGCAACGCCAACTCGGCGGTCAGCTCGGTATTCGCGAGACCGCGAACCCCATCCGTCCCGAACAATCGACCCATAGACCAGACCCCTCGCACCTAGGAAAACCCAATACATCTCGGATAAAGCA
>NZ_JBHUSF010000102.1:0-26110 GCF_042673295.1 Rhodococcus sp. NPDC057014 | reverse complement strand
GGCGCCGGAGGTCGAGCCGACCGCACCGGCGTCCGACCGTCAGCACTGAAGGAGACACCGTGCCCGACAAGTGCGTCGACGTGCTCGTCGCGTCGTATCTCGAGCAGGACCTGGTCGACAGGATCGCAGACAGCGACCCGCGGGTCCGGGTGTCGTACGCCCCCGAACTGCTCCCCCGGCCCCGGTGGCACAGCGATCACGTCGGGGTGCCGCGCGAACTGACGGCCGGCGAGCACGACCGGTGGACGTCGATGCTGCGGACCGCCGACGTCATGTTCGATTTCGACTGGCGCCACCCCGAACGCACCCTCGAACAGTCGCCGAATCTGCACTGGATCCAGGCGACGTCCGCGGGCGCCGGACAGCTGATCGAGAGGTTCGGGCTGTCCCATGCCCCGCTGACGGTGACGACCGCCGCGGGTGTCCACGCCGACCCGTTGGCGGAGTTCGCGCTCGCCGGCATCCTCCACTTCGCGCGTGGACTTCCCCGACTCGTCGCCGACCGGCGCGACCGGACGTGGCGCAAACAGGCGACGACCGAACTCGCGGGACGGCACGCGTTGATCGTCGGCGCGGGCAAGATCGGCTCGCGCACAGCGGAACTGCTCCGCTGCTTCTCCGTCACCGCCACCGGCGTCGCCCGCACACCGCGACCTGCCGGCGCCCCCTTCGACGTCGTGACCACCACGGATCGGATCGCCGAGCATCTGCCCACCGCCGACATTCTCGTCGTCTCCTGCGCCCTCACCGAGCACACGCGCGGCCTGATCGGACGCCGCGAACTCGCCGCCCTCCCCGACGGCGCACTGGTCGTCAATGTCGGCCGGGGGCCCGTCGTCGACGAAGACGCTCTCGTGGAAGCACTGTCGGCGGGCCGCCTGGGCGGCGCGGTCCTGGACGTCACGTCGACCGAACCGCTGCGGGAGGATTCGCCGCTGTGGTCGGCCGACAACGTCATCCTCAGCCCGCACAGCGCAGCCAACGTGCCATCGGAGAACGGGAAGATCGTCGATCTGTTCGTCGAGAATCTCGGACGCTACCTGTCGGGTGACGCCGCCCTGATCAACGAGTTCGACTTCGACGCCGGATACTGACGACCATCGACCGGTACGGCGTCACCCGGAACCCGAGCCCCCGAATGCCAGCCGGCGGAGCCGGACCCAGTCCACCGGCCGGGTCGGCGGCCGGACACCGGGACGGCTGCGTGGTACCCGCACCCGCAGCGCCCCGGGGGTGACGGTGCACCGGACCGGTGTCGGGATCATGAGAGCTTCGCCGTCGATTCCGGCGGGAATCGAGGGCCCGTCGGCGTCGATGACGATCTCGCGACCGGAATGCTGGATCAGCCCCTTCTGGCGCGCACGACGAAGCAGAGCCACGGCCTGCCGCGTGCTGCTCACCGAAATCGCCACCACGCCCAGGGTGCCGCAGTCGAGTCGGGGCCTGCGACCGAGACCGGCCAGATCGTGGATCTCGTACGGCCCGTTGCTCACCAGAACGGCCTGGGGTCCCTCGATCGTCGTGTCCCCGAAACGAGCGAGCAGGCGTGCCCCGCGCTGCCCCTCGATCAGGTCGGGGAGCATCCGCAGGGTCGTTCCGGTCTTGTCGTCCCGATAGGCGGGGCTCTGCACCACCTCGGCGTAGGCGCCGAACGAGGCGTTGTTGACGAAGGTCCGTTCGCCGACCTTGCCGAGGTCGATGCGGAGTTCGATTCCGTCCGTCAGCGCGTCGAGGCAGCGGGACGGATCCTCACGGTCCAATCCGAGATCCAACGCGAAGTGGTTGCGGGTGCCCGCGCTGATCACCAGGAACGGGAGGTCGTGCTCGGCGGCGATGCCGGCGACCAGCGCCTGCGTGCCGTCGCCCCCGGCCACGCCGAGCAGGTCGGCGCCGCGTGCGACCGCGTCCCTGGCCAGCGCTTCGACGTCGACCGTCCCCGGTCCTTCGAGCAGGGCCACCTCGGCGCCGAGTGCCTCGGCTCGTTTCTTCAGATCGAACTTCCCGACCTTCCCGCCACCGGAGTGCGGATTCATCACCAGGAAGGCATGTTTCGGCGGCACGGCCGGGTGCTCGGGCATCACCCAGTCCGAACGATCCCGGCCGAGGGCGGCGCGGGCGCAGACGACGGCGAGCGCGGCGAGCGCCACGGCGACCAGCACCACCCACAGCAGACGGGCGCTGACGAGCAGCCAGATCACGACGATCGGAGTCAGAATCAGCACCACCAGCGAAATCCAGCGGAGCGCGCCGCGGCTCGTGAGGAACCAGAACAGCGCCGCGACCTCCACCACCGCAGCGCCGACGGCCACGATCAGCAGCGTCAGAGTGTGCAATCCGGCGAACACCAGCAGCACGGCAACGGAGGCGAAGATCGCGAGGAATGCGGCCCGGGCCAGCCATCGTCGGCGCCCGCTCGCGGGATCCGCAGATTCTGCCGAGTCCCTCTCGTGGAGTGCCATCGCCACCACCTCGCCATTTCCGGGCGTCCCTCTTCAGTATCCATCACGAGTGCGCTCCGTTGCGGGCACTTCCCACGCAGAGGGTGTTCGCGCCGCATACTGTCGCGCCTCGTCCATGAGCGTCCGCGCGGGTGGCGTGAGGTGGCTCTGCCGGCAGACCGCGGCGACGTGGAGGTAGGACTCGGGGACGATCCGGTGCACGGTGGCGCCCGCCTGCCGGGCCGACGGCGCCCAGGACGACGGCATGACGGCCTGGCCGAATCCGCTGAGCACCATCGGCAGGATCGACGTACGGTGCGCGACCTCGGCGACGATGGTGGCCGCGACGCCGCTGGCGAGCACCTCGTCGACGAGGGTCCGCATCAACGATCCCCGCTGCGACACGATCAACCGGAATCCGGACAGTTCCGATCTCCGAATCTCCGGGCGCTCCGGCGTTTCGGCGCCCGGCCCGGAGAGGAGGATCAGCGGCTGGCTTTCCAGCGCGACGACGTCGAGTTCGGGGGCGCGCACCGCGGCGGGGGAACCGAGGATCCCGACCTCGCACACGCCGGTGCGCACGGCGTGCAGGACCTCCTCGGGGGTGAACGCCGCCTCGGCGTTGACGGTGACCGACGGATAGGTGCGGCTGAAACGGGTGAGGATCGTGGTGAGGGGTTCGATCCCGGGTGACGGCATCGTGATCAGATCCACGCGACCGGCGCGCAACCCCTTCAGCGCATCGACGGATGCCTTCGCGTCCTCGAGGTCGCGCAGCACCACCCGGGCCGGGCCGACGAGTGTCTCGCCGGCGTCGCTGAGTACCAGCCGGCGTCCGACGCGGTGGAACAGCGGCACGCCCAGTTCCCGTTCGAGTGCGGATATGGACTGCGACAGCGAGGGCTGCGCGATCAGCAGTGTTTCCGCCGCCCGGTTGATGCCACCCTGATCGACCACCGCCAGGAAGTACCGCAACTGCCGCGCGTCCACCGGCTCACCTCGTTTCTGTCCACCTCGCGTCGAACCACCGCCCGGCTCACTCACTCTACCTGCGGAAACACCCGCGGATTAGGTGAAACCTATAAGGCGAATCACTTCTTGGTCATGGACGCTACGCGACTGTGACGGGTTAATGGATGCATCACACACTGTGACGAGCACAACACGATGGAGGCACTGACATGGCACCGCAGACGTTCACGATTGCATCGATCCCCGCCGACGGCGTCGGCACGGAGGTCGTCGCTGCCGGACGACGCGTGCTCGACGTCCTCGCAGAACAGTCCGGTGGGCGTTTCGCCTTCGAGTGGGAAGAGTTCCCCTGGGGCTGCGGGTACTACGAGCAGACCGGGAAGATGATGGCCGACGACGGCCTCGACACCCTGAAGGCCTTCGACGCCATCTACTTCGGTGCGGTCGGCTGGGAGAACGTCCCCGACCACATCAGTCTTTGGGGGCTGCGACTCAACATCACCCAGAACTTCGACCAGTGGGCGAACGTGCGACCGGTGAAGTTCCTCCCCGGCGTGCAGTCCCCGCTGCGCAAGGCGGACGACACCGAACTCGACTGGGTCGTCGTCCGGGAGAACAGCGAAGGCGAATACGCCGGCCTCGGCGGACGTAACCTCAGCGGCCGCGGACCGGGCAACGAGGTCGCACTGCAGACCGCGCTGTTCACCGAGAAGGGATGCGAGCGCATCATGCGCTTCGCGTTCGACCTCGCCCGCACCCGCACGGTGAAGAAGGTCTCCAGCGTCACCAAGTCCAACGCCCAGCAGTACGGCATGGTCCTGTGGGACGAGGTCTTCACGCGCGTCGCCCTCGACTACCCGGACGTCGCGACCGAAAGCGTCCTCGTCGACGCGATGAGCGCGAAGTTCATCCTGCACCCGGAGGACCTGTCCGTGGTGGTGGCGTCGAACCTCAACGCCGACATCCTCTCCGACCTCGGCTCCGCGCTGGCGGGCAGCCTCGGCGTGGCGGCGAGCGCGAACCTCAACCCGGAGCGCCGCTTCCCCAGCATGTTCGAACCCGTCCACGGTTCCGCCCCCGACATCGCGGGCCAGGGCATCAGCAACCCGATCGGCGCGATCGCCAGCGCCGCCCTGATGCTCGACCACTTCGGCCTGCACGACGAGGCCCGCCGCGTCGAAGCCGCCATCGAGGCCGCCACCGCGAGCGGCGCACTGACCCGCGACATCGGCGGCTCGTCGGACACCGCGGCCGTCACCGAAGCGATCGTGCACGCCCTGCAGACCGCACTGACCCCTGCCTGACCGACCCACACACACAGCCGGCCCGACTCGGCATGATCTGCCGGGTCGGGCCGTCACTGCTCGAACGGTCGGTAACTCTCGGCCACCCGTCTTCATACCTGAACACTCTCACCCGAGGTGAATGTCATGGAAACACTCAGCAGCGCAGCGAGTTACCCACAGGTGACCGTGAAGAAGCCCTGGTACAGGCAACTGTACTTCTGGGTCCTGATCGCGATCGTGCTCGGCATCCTCGTCGGGTGGCTCTGGCCCGACACCGGCGAGGCGATGGAGCCGATCGGCACCACCTTCATCACGGCGATGAAGATGCTGATCTGCCCGATCGTGTTCCTGACGATCGTCGGCGGCATCGCGAGTGTCGCGGACCTGAAGAAGGTCGGGCTGACCGGAATCAAGGCACTGACCTACTTCCAGGTCGGAACGATCCTCGCGCTGCTGACCGGACTCGTCGCGATCAACCTCTTCCGCCTCGGGGACGGCGTGAACGCCGACGCATCCTCCCTCGAAACCACCGAATCCGCAAGCAAACTCATCCAGGCCGGCGAGGAGAAACAGTGGTGGGAGTTCATCACCCACCTGGTCCCGGACAGCGTGTTCGGCCCGTTCGTCGAGGGTGACATCCTGCAGGTCATCTTCCTCGCCGTCATCTTCGGTGTGGCCATCAACGCGGTGGGACAGATCGCCGCGCCGATCCGGGACGCCGTCGAACGCCTCACCGCGGTGGTGTTCAAGGTCCTGAGCTTCATCATGAAACTCGCACCGCTCGGCGCGTTCGGCGCCATGGCCTTCGCCATCGGCAAGTACGGTGTCTCCACCCTCACCAGCCTCGGCAGCCTGATCCTGCTGTTCTACGTCACGTCCGCGTTCTTCGTCGTCGTGGTTCTCGGATCGGTCATGGCGTACCTGCGACTCAACATCTTCCGCATGCTCGGCTTCTTCAAGGAAGAACTGCTGCTGATCCTGGGCACGTCCACCGCCGAGCCCGCGCTGCCCGGTTTGATGCGCAAACTGGAGTACGCCGGAGTGAAGAAGCCCACGGTGGGTCTGGTCGTGCCCACCGGCTACAGTTTCAACCTCGACGGCGCCGCCATCTATCTGTCCCTCGCCGCGCTGTACATCGCGCAGGCCACCAACACCGACCTGTCGATCCCTCAGCAACTCGGCCTGCTCGGCGTCATGCTCCTCACGTCCAAGGGTGCCGCAGGTGTCGCCGGAGGCGGATTCATCGCCCTGACAGCCACATTGAGCACCCTCGGCACCATCCCCGCGGCCGGCATCATGCTCATCTTCGGTATCGACAAGTTCATGTCCGAATGCCGCGCCCTGGTGAACTTCATCGGCAACGCCGTCGCCACCCTGTTCGTCGCCAAATGGAACCACGAACTCGACGTCGACCGGGCTCGCCGCGTATTCGCCGGGGAGGTCCTTCCCGCACCCGAGGGTGAGGTCGAGAACGACTTCGACCTGGAGGTGCTGGAGCAGGAACCACGACCGGAACGCATCGACCACGAGCGACTCGACCCCGCGCACGCCACGCGGCGATGACCGCCCCCCGGCCGGTCACCGCCGCCTGCGCCCCGGAGTCAGACCCGCGCAGCACCCTCGAGCAGGTGCGGGCGAACGGCTCCGGCCGGGTTGAGCTGCTCATAGGCCCGGGCGACGTCGAGCAGGAACAGGTCGTTGCCCGGGGCAGCGACGATCTGCACGCCGACCGGCAGACCCTCGGCGCTGAACCCGGCGGGGACGGAGATCGCGGGGCACCCCAGCACCGTCACCGTCAGCGCCGACGTCATCCAGTCGAGGTAGTCGTCGCAGCGACGGCCATCGACCGCTGCCGGGTACTCGAGTTCGGCGTCGAACGGCAGCACCTGGGACACGGGCATCACCAGGACGTCGTGGCGGGAGAAGAATTCGACGGCGCGGGCCTGGATCTCCGCCTGCGCCACCATGGCTTTCGCGATGTCGTCGGCGGAGAGCCGGTCGGCCTGCCGGATGTTGTCGAGCAGCGACGGCTTCAGCAGTTCAGGGGTGGCATCGGCACGGTCGCCGAGGTCGATCTTGAACCGCCACGCCCGCAGGGTGCGGAACACCCACTCGGCGTCGGGGATCGACGGTGCGTCCTCGGCCACCACCGCACCCGCGGCGGCGAAGATCGACGACTGGCGGTCGTGGACCTCGCGGACCGGCGCATCCACCGGGAAGAGGCCGTTCAGATCCGCGGACACCGCGACACGCAGACCCTGCAGCCCGGCGACACCGAGCCGGGACGCGCGCGCATCGGCGCCGAGCGAACTGCGGATCCGCGCATCGGGGCCGGAGATCACCGACAGCAGCAGTTCCAGATCGTCGACGGTGCGGGCCATCGGCCCCTGGGTCACCAGTGCGTCCCAGGGCGCACTGTTGGGCCAGCACGGCACGCGGCCGGGTGTGGGGCGCAATCCGACGACGTTGCAGAACGATGCCGGGTTGCGCAGCGAACCGCCCATGTCGCTGCCGTCGGCGAGCGGAATCAGTCCCGCGCCCAGTGCGGCCGCGGCGCCGCCGCTCGAGCCACCCGCACTCCTGGTGGGGTCGTACGGGTTGGTGGTGGTCCCGAAGACGGGGTTGAACGTGTGCGAGCCGGCGGCGAACTCGGGAACGTTGGTCTTCCCGATCGTCACGGCGCCGGCCGCGGTGACGCGTTCGGCGATCAGCTCACTGGTCTCGGGCACGTTGTCGACGAGCAGCGGCGAACCGGCGACCGTGGGGAAACCGGCGACGTCGTGAGTGTCCTTGAACGCGAACGGCAGTCCGTGCAGTGGGCCCACCGCGGCGTCGGCGGCCGTCTGCGCGTCGGCGGCGGCGGCGGTGGCGTGCGCGCGGTCCAGGTCGAGGCTGACGAGCGCGTTGACCGTCGGATTCACCTGCGCGATCCGGTCCGTGTGCAGGTCGAGCAGTTCGCGGGCCGAGATGTCCTTGCTGCGGAGTGCGGTGAGCATCTCACGCGCGGTCGAGTAGTGGTCGAGGGTCATTTCGAGGTCTCCAGGATCGGGGCGGCAGCCGGACGGTCTTCCGACGGCGCGGGGGTCGGGGTGCGGGGACGGGCGACGCGGACCACGGTCTCGACCGCGGCGATCACCGCGAGATTGAGGACCAGGCCGCAGATGCCCGCGTCGATGTTGGCGAAATTCAGCTCGAAGAAGGTCATCACGATGACGGTGAGCATGCCCACGAGCAGACCGGCGAACACGGATTGCTTGGCGAGCAACGGCTTCTCGGGAAGGGCGAGCGCCAGGCCGGGGGCGAGTTGGCTGAGACCGCCGAACGTGAGCAACAGCAGGTTGGCCAGCAGATCGGGGCGGGTCAGTCCGAGCACCAGAGCCATGGTGGCGGCGGCGATCACGACGAGGTGGTTGAACCGGAGCTTCGTGCGCTCGCTCTCGATCTTCACGAGGTTGTGCGAAGCCAGGGTGGAGATGCCGATGCAGATGGCGCCTGCGGGCAGCATCGCGGCGGAGGCGGCGGCGACGGCGATCAGTCCGAGCGCCCAGTTCGGCAGCGCTCCCCCGGCCAGCGTGAGCAGGACGGCGTTGCTGCTGGTGTTCGGGTTCAGTGCGAGGATCCCGACGAAACCCAGCATGATCGGAAGGATCATGACCACCTGATACATCGGCAGGAAAGTGTTGTTGGAGCGGATCACCCGGCCGTTCTTCGCAGCCAGCAGCGGCGGCCACAGGTGCGGGGTGGTGAGGAAGCCGCACCCGATCGCGGAGATCAGCAGGCTGGTGGTCCACCAGACCTTGTCGTAGTCGCCGGGGTTCACGGTCAGCATCTCGCTGTGGGTCTGCGCGATCTGGCCGAACACGTCGCCGATGCCGCCGGCGAAGTGCAGCGGGATCACGATGGACAGCACCACGACGGCGAGCAGAATCAGGACGTCCTTGACGTAGGCGGTGCGCGCCAGGCCGTGGATACCCGCCCATAGCACGAACCCGACGACGAGGACGGTCGCGACGATCATGCTGAGCGTGCCCGAACTCGCGCTGCCCGTGACGAGGCGGACGATGAGGCCGAGGCCGGTGATCTGCAACTGCAGGTACGGCAGCAGGAAGATGATGCCGCACAACGCGACCAGCCGGCCGAGGAGTGGGCTGCGGTACCGGTCGGCGAAGAAGTCGGCCTGCGTGATGTAGCCGCGGTCCTTGCTGAGCTTCCAGATCCGCGGTCCGATGAAATACAGGGCCACGTAGCCGAGCGGAATGTACGGGATGGCGTAGGTGGCGCCGATGCCCGCGGTGAACGCGATGCCGGCGACGCCGAGGAACGTGAAGGTGGTGAACGATTCACCGGCCTGCAGGAAGAAGCTGGTCACCACACCGAAATTCCGCTTGCCGACCGTCCACTCGCTCAGGTTCCGAGCGCGTGTCCGGTGTCCGCCGACGGCGACAACGGCGAGACCGATCATGCCGGCCAAGGTGATCCACAGAGCCGAGTTCGTCATCGGAGGCCCGCTTCCTCGAGGCGGTGGCCGTCCTCGAACGGCCGGACGAGGCCGAACTCCACCGCCGCCAGCGCGGGCAGCAGCAGGAGCACCCACGCCGAGCACCACACGAGCAGCCGGGGCATGCCCAGCCACAGATCGGCCGTGTTCACAAACGGCAGCCACACGGCGGTGACGAGCGCGAGCACCGGGGCGACCGGGACGAGCAGCAGCCAGCGGCGCTGCGGCGAATCCTCGATCGCCCCGAGAATGGCTTCTCGATGCATGCTGTTCCTTCTTCCATCCAGGGGAGTAGAGGAAGCATGCGTGGTGCGGATCACAGCACTCAACCGCTGAGGGAGGTTCGGCGAAATCGGCCACCGAGCTGTCGGAGATCGCAATCAGATGCGTCGGAGGGGCCGTCCGATGTCGAAATCCGTCACATCACCCTGCCGCTGCGCTTGACCGCCTGCACCACCATGTTGGTTTCCAGCGCCATCGCGTCCGCCACCCACGGCGCGGTGGTGATGTAGTCGTAGAGCACCGACTCGTCGGGTGCGGCGATGTTCGCGACCACCTGGTACTCGCCCGCCGTGCCCGCGGCGTACCGCACGTAGGGCATCTCCAGCATCCCCCGCACGAGCGGCTCGATCCGGTTCCGCTGGGTCTTGATGAACAGCATCGCCTCGGCGCGCAGTCCGAACAGTGCCGGATCGACCACCACGCGGAGGCTGATCGCACCGTCGGCGAGCAGCGCCTGGACTCGTCGCCGGGCCGTCGCCTCGGACACACCGGCCGTCCGGGCGAGCGACGTGGTGCCCACGCGCCCGTTCTGCATCAATTCGCGGATGATCGTCCGGTCGACGGGGTCGCGGGTGCCGCGTTCGAGATCGGTGAGGAACGTCGCCGGCGGCACCACCCCGCCGATCGACTCCTTCTCCGCCGGAGTCAGCACCCCCGCTTCCCATTCGCGGACAGTGCGGAAGTACCGCAGCACGGGGTCGGTCCAACTACGGACCACGCCCATCGTCGCGGGCAATTCGTCCATGACGAGCTTGGGCAGGCGGTCCCGGGACACGTGGATTTCGGCCACACAGTCGGCGGTGCCGGTGAGGACGTAGACGAAGATGCAATCACTGCGCTGCGCGAGGGCGCTCGCCGCCACCCGCACCGTTCCCGGGGAGCACTGGAGGCGGACGATCGCGGTGCCGCCACTGTTCGCGACGGCGGTGACGGCCACCCGGCCGGATTCGAGGAGCGCGATGCCGTGCCGGGTCACGTTCCGTTCGGGTTCGCCCAGCGCCTGGGCGATGCGACTCCACGAACACCGCCCGTCGACCTGGAGGGCGGCGACGATCCGCTGATCGAGCGAGAACCTGCGTTCGGTCATTGCAGAACCTGCCCTCCATGCCTTTGCGTCACGGACGCCGTCCTCGACGACGCCGCGTGTGCAAGCGATGTTAGGGGGTGTCCACACACTCGGGGCCGTTGCGTGCACCTGGTGGGCCCGCGATCCGAGATCTCAGATCCTCGGCAAGGCGCGCGAGTATCGACTCCCCGTACACCCGATCGAGGGTTCCGTGACCGGCGGTGAGCCGGTCCCGGTGGAACCGCACGGCTTCCGCGAGGCAGAGCCGGTACTCGAAGGCCGGCATGCGGAACATGGACCAGATCGTGGCCGACGTCGGGCCGCCGATCGGTAACCAGAGAATCGCAAAATCGAGAATGTCGTCGTGTCGGGACTGCGGTGGCATGGTCGAGCTCTCTTCGATCTGATGTCCCGGGCCGGCGTGTGATGCGGGCCGGCAGGCGGTAGGTCCGGATGGAAATGGTGCCTGTGCCAGGCACGAATCCGTGGCACAGGCACCACGTCGGGTGGGTTGCCTACAGCCGCGGCGGCGTCCACAGAACGGGGTCGTCGGCCGGGGCCATCTTCGCCAGGATCACCTCGTCGAACACATTGGCAGTACCCCACTGATCCTGCTCCTCCAAGGTGGTGCCCCACACCTTGGGCGTCCAGCCGTGTTCCTCGTCGATGACCTGGAGGGCGGTGGTGTACTCCATGACGAAGCCACTCGACGGCTCCTGGAAGTACGAATAGGTGTTGTCGCCGGCGCCGTGGCGGCCGGGGCCCCACAGCGGCTGGTGTCCGGCCCGCATCATGCGGCCGGTGCCGCGCATGAACTCGTCGATTCCGTACAGTTCGAACGAAACGTGGTTCAGGCTGGTGTTCTTCGACTGGGCGAAGGCGATGATGTGGTGCCAGCGGCCGGTACGCATGAAGCAGAAGAAGTCCTGGAGCCAGTCGGAGATCTTGAAGCCGAGGACGTCGCCGTACCATCTGACGGTCTTCTGCAGGTTTGCGGTGTTGAACACGACGTGGCTGATGAACTTCGGCCGGGACTCGCCTGCTTCGACTTCGCGGAAGATTCGCTGGTCGATCTCGGCGGCGAGTTCGATGGCGCGCCCGTCACAGTCGAAGAAGATGCACGAGTAGCCGCCGCCGAAGTCGCTGCGATCACCGGGTTCGCGGATGATCTGCGCTCCGCTGTCGGCGACCCGCTTGGCGAGGAAGTCGACGCCGGCGCGGTCGGTCACATCGAATGTGGTCAGTTCGATTCCGGCGACGTCGTTTTCACGGAGCTTGACGGCGTAGTTGTCGGCGCATCCGGTTCCGAAGTAGGCCTTGCCGTCATCCTTGGTGACGAGGTCGAGTTGCCAGAGGTCGCGGTAGAAGTTGGATGCCGTGGTGAGTTCCTCGACGGCGATGGTGACCGAGCGGACGTGGGTGATGGGATGTACTGGGGGAAAGGACATGTCTTCTCCTGGAGCTGAACTGGGGTGTGAGCGGTGTCGTCACCAGTTGGTGGCGATGTACTTCGCTTCCATGAACTCGAGCAGACCTTCGTGCGCGCCCTCGCGACCGAGTCCGCTCTGCTTGACGCCGCCGAACGGTGCCGCGGGGTCGGACACCAGACCTCGATTGACGGCCACCATGCCGGCCTCCAACCTGCCCGCCACGGACAGGGCGCGCTGCAGATCGCCGCTGTAGACGTAGGCCGCGAGCCCGAGGTCGGTGCTGTTGGCCGCGGCGACGGCCTCGTCGTCGGTGTCGAAGGCGATCAACGATGCGACCGGACCGAAGATTTCCTCGCGCACGATCGCCGACTGCGGGTCGACACCCACCAGGACGGTGGGAGAGTAGAAGGACCCACTCGAGATCGGCCGCTGGCCGCCGGTCAGCACCGACGCACCGTCGGCGACGGCGGCGTCGACGAGCTGCTCCACCTTGTCGACGGCCTTGTCGTTGATCAGTGGTCCGCACTCCGAACGCTCGCTGGTGCCGGCGCCGACGCGCAGTGAGCCCATCCGTTGCCCGAGGCGACCGGCCACCTCGTCGATGAGCGACCTGTGCACGTAGATGCGGTTCGCCGCGGTGCACGCCTGGCCACCATTGCGCATCTTCGCGACCATCAGTCCGTCGACCGCCTCGTCGATGTCGGCATCCTCGAGGACGAGGAACGGCGCATTGCCCCCGAGTTCCATTGCTGTCTTGAGGATCGAGTCCGAAGACTCGCGTAGCAAAGTGCGGCCGACTTCGGTCGAGCCGGTGAACGACAACGCCCGTACGCGAGAGTCGTGGAGCATGGCGGACACGACCTGCCCCGCCCTCGAGGTCGTCACGACGTTGATCACGCCGTCCGGGACGCCCGCTTCCCGGCAGATCTTCGCGATGAGCAGGCTGGTGAGTGGGGTCTCGGTCGCGGGTTTGAGTACCACGGTGCAACCGGCGGCCAGGGCGGGCGCGATCTTGCGTGTCGCCATCGCAGCCGGGAAGTTCCACGGGGTGACGAGCACCGCCACGCCGATCGGCTCGTAGTCGACGAGTATGCGGTTGGCGCCGTTCGGGGACGTGCTGAGCTGACCGACCGCGCGGACCGCCTCCTCGGAGTACCACCGGAAGAATTCGGCGGCGTACGCGGTTTCGGCCCGCGAATCGGCAAGCGTCTTACCGTTTTCGGTGGAGATCAGTTCCGCGATGGACTCCGAGCGGTCGGTCATCAGTTCCCAGCATCGGCGGAGGATCTCCGCGCGTTCGCGCGGACTGGTGGCGCGCCAGGAGGGCAGGGCGGCCGACGCGGCGGCGACCGCGTCCAGCCCGTCCTCGACGGTGCCGTCCGGAACCGTGGCGATCAGCGCACCGGTGGACGGATTCAGGACGTCGATCGACTCCCGGGTTCGTTCGATCGGGTGTGCGCCGATGACCAACTCCCGGGGCAGGGTGGCGGAGTTGAGCGACATGGGAATTTCCTTCTTTTCTGGGTCCGGCCAGGGTCCGGTGGCTGTCGTGGGATGGATCGACGAAGGTCAGGCCGGGTTGCGGCCCACCAGGAACTCCTCGTCGAGCGAGGTGGTGACGTCGAGGCCGGCCGCGACCGCGCCGGCCCGCAACTGCTTCATCTGCCCGTCGTTGATGCGGGCCTGGGGCGCCCGCATCGGACCGCCGTTGAAGCCGTTGAGCCACCCCTGGTACTTCCACAGGTACCGCGGCACCATCGCGGTGCCTGCGAGTGCCTGACCGACCACCACCGCGTCGGACTCCCGGATGGGGTGGAGCTTCCAGTAGATCTCCATCGCGTCCTCGAACTTGCCGTCCCGCATCAGGTCGAAGTAGCGGGCAACCCACGGACCGTAGGCCTCGTAGTTCGACGTGCCCATCCACTGCATGCCGTACGCGGCGTGCCAGGCGGGCGAGTTCGACTCGATCGGGTCCATCACGATCACGTCGTCGCGGTAGCGCTCGAAGATCTGCGCGATGCCGCCGACTCCCGGACCGCCGACCTCCGTCTTGACGGCCACGACGTTCGGAATCTCGTTGATCATCCGGCCGATGAGGTCCGGGGAGAAATGGCTCGGGTGGAAGCGACGGAAGTTCCACAGGTGCATCGCGAACACGATGATTCCGAGGTTGGTGCTCTCCGCGATCGCGCGGGTGTACTCGAAGACTTCCTCTTCGGACTTCGGGTAGAAGGTGAGCGGGTAGGAGACCAGGACGATGTCGGCGCCCAGGCGCTCCGACTCGCGCACGAGGGCGATGTTGTCTTCGAGGGTGGGCAGGACCGCGTGGACGACCGTCTGGAGCTCGCCGGCGGCTTCGTCTACGGCGATTTCCGTCACCTGCAGCAACTCGTCGAAGGTGGTGCCGCACTCGGCCACCAGCAGTGCCCCCGAGATACCCAACTCCTTCTCCCGGGCGATGTCGTGCCGGATGGCGCGTTCGTTGATCGCCTTCAGGTCGCCGGTGAAGGTGGGCAGGAGGCATCCGCAGATGCCCTTCATGTTCGCGCGGGCCCAGGAGCGCGCGTCGGTGCGGGAGTAGTTCATGGATGTCCTTCGTTTGTGGGGGGCAACGAATTCCCTGCGCGGCTGGGGCACGTGCCCGAGGCCGCCCGATCACGTCCGGGCGCGCCGATGCGGCAGGGGGAGGATGTGTCACCATCGATTGATGTCCAATAAATGGATACTGGAACCGATTAATGGATACGGCGACCGTAACACCGCCCCCGTTGCCCGTCAACGGTCGTTCGACGCTTGCCGCAGTCGACTCGCGACCGACTCCGGATCACCGCCGTCGACGGCAACAGCCCTCGCGACAGCCCTGCGGCGCTCGATCGCCGATGCATATCGCCGACTGGCAGCGGATTCTCACCGCGAGTGCGACTTCCCGCCCGGCGATGACGAACATCCACCATGCGCCCCACCCCGACCGCACGGCAGTGATCTTTCACATCGGGACCCGGCGCCGCATCGGCGGCCACGCCGCGTGTTGACAGTGTCCGGGTGCCGTTGTTAGCGTCATCACATCCACCCAACGGACTTGATATCCATTATATGGATACAGCGTGTGAGGTGTTTCCACCACTCCTGATAGGGGTCATCCAGATGACACGTGTTACCGCGGACGTCACTCGCGTGAGCCGCCGTTCCTACTGGGGCCGAGACGAATTCGACTCCGAATTGGAACGAATCTTCGGCCGGTGCTGGCTGTTCGTCGCGCACGAGAGCGAGATTCCCTCGCCCGGCGACTACGTCACCAGAAAGCTCGGCGGCGAGGACGTCATCGTCGTCCGGGACGAGACCGGCGATGTCCGCATCTTCCTGAATTCGTGCACGCACCGGGGCAACCAGTTGTGCCGGGCCGACATGGGAAACTCGTCGCATTTCCGGTGCAGCTACCACGGCTGGACGTTCTCCAACAAGGGCACGTTGCGTGGAGTGCCCGAACGCAAACAGGTCTTCGACGCGGACTTCGACAAGAACGCGTACAACCTGGTCGGGCCGCCGAACGTCGACGTCTTCCACGGGCTGATCTTCGCCAGCTGGGACCCGGACGCTCCCCCGCTGCTCGACGAGCTCGGCGACATGGCCTGGTATCTCGAGGCCGTGCTCGACAAGGCCGGTGACCTGCAGGTCGTCGGTCCGCCGGCACGAGCCCTGGTACGGACCAATTGGAAGCTCGGCGCGGAGAACTTCGCCGGCGACGGGTATCACCTGGGCACGACGCACAAGAGCCCGATCGATCTGGGCACCTACCTGAACACCGAGGCGTTTCCGGAGCTGGACGACGTCTCGATGGATGCGATGCGTGGGCGGTGCATCGTCGCCGGCAACGGGCACACGCTCCGGGTCCAGCACTACGGACTGGAGTCGGGAACCCCCGTGTTTCTCGGCTACCCGGAGAACCGCTGGACCGACATCGCGGCCGGACTCGACCCGAGGCAGGCCGATCTGATGTCGAGAATGTCTGTGCTGCACGGCAATGTGTTCCCCAACCTGTCCTTCATCGACGCCGCGGCGCTCACCTCCGGTGACGACACTCCGGCGGTGTCGTACGTGCAGTTCCGCCAGTGGCAGCCGGTCGACGAGATGCACTGTGAGCTGATCATGTTCGCGTTGGTCCCGAGTTGGTACGACGAGCAGCAGCGCGAGTATTCGCAGCGCGCGAACCTTCGCATGGTCGGTCTCGCCGGGATCTTCGACACCGACGACTTCCAGAACTGGACGTCCATCGCCGACATGAGCCGAGGCCGGGTGTCGCAGTCCACCGATTTCGTCTACGCGGGCGGTGTCGGGATCACACCGGCCGACGATGTCGACTGGCCGGGCGACGTCTACGACGTCGATCACTCGGAGGTCAACCAGCGGGAATTGTTCCGCAGGTGGTCCGAACTGCTCGACGACGACACCATGTGCACCCGCACGGCGGGGAAGGCGGGCCGATGCTGAGCGACGAACGTATCGACGTCCAGCACGCGGACGATGCCACCTTTGCGAGCGTGAGCAGGTTCTACGGCCGGGAGACGGCACTGCTCGACGCACACGACTACCCGCGGTGGATTCCGCTGCTCGAGCCCGAGTTCGTCTACCGGATTCCCGTCACCGTCACCCGCGACGACCCGTCGCAGTCTCCCTTCGTGGCCGGTGCGTACCTACTCGACGAGTCCCGCGACTCCCTCGCCAATCTCTGGGCCCGGCGCCTCGAACCCGAGCACATCGACTTCTCCTGGGGGGAGGTCCCGCTCCAGCGGGTGCGACGGTTCGTGTCCGTCCTCTCGGTCATCGATACCGGATGCGCAGGCGAGGTGGCGGTCACGTCGAATGTGCTGGTGACCGTGGTTCATCAGTCGGATCCGGTGGTGATGACGGCGGCCGGACGACGGGACGTGCTGCGCCGCCGCGGCGACGGATGGGGCCTGGTGGAACGGACGGTCCAGCTCGACGAGAGCGTGGTCCGCCTGCCGCACCTGCGGATGGTGATCTGATGTCGGCCCCCCGCACACACCCGCGGGACGATTCGGCCGCACCGCACGGTGGCGACGGAACCGTCGATGGCGAATTCACTGTCGTCAACGAGTTCACCGCCGTCCGGGTGCGGAAGATTCTGACCCGCAACGGGCAACGGCTCGAGATCACCTCACTCCGGCTGGATCACCAGATCCGTCTCGACGCCCTCGCCCTCGAAGGGCTGAGCTGGCAGAACGAGGACACCATCTCCGCCTACCTCGACCAGCCGTTCGGCCCCGAGGATCCCCCGACCACCGAAATCGGAAGAGAGAACGACTGATGCTGCTACTGACCGACGAGCATGTGCGAAGCCTCACGCAGATGTCCGACCTCGTCAGCGCCATCCGCGAGGGCTACCGCACGCAGGCCCGCGGCGGTGCGCAACTGCCCGATCGCATCAATCTCGAGTCGACGCCGGGATTCTT
Source organism: Rhodococcus sp. NPDC057014 (assembly GCF_042673295.1). Lineage (NCBI taxonomy): Bacteria > Bacillati > Actinomycetota > Actinomycetes > Mycobacteriales > Nocardiaceae > Rhodococcus > Rhodococcus sp. NPDC057014. The sequence goes on along the minus strand of NZ_JBHUSF010000102.1, from coordinate 8,667 downwards.
CCGGCTGATGCCGGGAGTGTCGGCCGGCACCGGCTTGATGGGTTTCAAGGTGTTCAACCAGGTCTCCGAGGGTGGGGTCCAATACCTGATCGGCCTGTTCGACGAGCTGACCGGCGAATTGCTCGCTCAACTGGACGGGGCATACCTCACCGCTGCCCGGACCGGAGCGACCACGGGCGTGGCTGCCGGCCTCCTCGCGCCGGCGGTCGCCGCCGAGATCGGGGTCATCGGATCCGGATTGGAGGCCGAGACGAACCTCGAGGGCGTGTGTGCTGCCCTCGAGGTGAAACGAGTGCGGGTCTTCAGCCCTGATCCGCAGCGGCGGAACGCGTTTGCCGAACGGATGGCCGGACGCCTCGACGTCGAGGTCGTCCCGGTGTCCGATCCGGCCGAGGCGGCCGCCTCACCCGTCGTCGTGGTCGCCACCAACACCGGGGCCGGAACCGGACGCACCGCCCTCGAGGGCAAGTGGCTCGCGCCCGGGACCACCGTCCTGTCGATCGGCTCCACCATGCCCTCGCTGCGGGAGATCGACACCGACGTCGTCGACCGCGCCGCGCTCGTGGTCAGCGATGCCCCCGAACAGGCGCGTGCCGAGTCCGGGGATCTGCTCGCGGCCGACGAGAAGGGGCTCCTCGACGGCAAGATCGTCGCACTCTCGGACCTCGCCGTCGGCAAGGTGCCCACCCCCGACGCGGGAGCGATCACCGTGTTCAAGTCGGTCGGCACCGCCCTGCAGGACCTGGTCGCGGCCAAGGTGGTCTACGACAGGGCCGTGCACACCGGAATCGGGACGTCGGTGGATCTGCTGCGCACCAAGAAGCCCGCCGGAGCGTGAGCGCCATGGCGAACTGGGCCGAGCGAGTGGCCGTCGTGACCGGCGGCGGCAGCGGAATCGGACGCGCTGTCGCCACCCGTCTGGCCGACGACGGCTACGCGGTCGCGGTGATCGACGCCAACGACGTGGGCGCGAAGCGTACCGCCGAGATCGTCGCCGGGACGGGCGGGCGCAGCATCGCCTACGCGGCGGACATCACGGACGAGGCGCGCGTCCGGGCGGTGATCGGCGAGATCACGTCCGACCTGGGTGCGATCGACGTCCTGGTCAACGCCGCCGGGATCTTCGACCAGAACCTGGACTTCGACGAGCTCACCGCCGGCACCTGGGAACGCGTCCTGCGGGTCAACGTCCTCGGTACCGCGAATGTGATGCGGTCGGTCGGAACGCTCATGGTCGAACGCGGCCGGGGCGCGATCGTCAACATCGCGTCGTCGGCGGGGCTGGTGCCCCGCGGCGGCGGGTCCGCCTACATCGCCTCGAAATACGCGGTCGTGGGCCTGACCCTGAAAGTCGCTGCGGAGTACGCCGGGCGAGGTGTGCGTGTCAATGCCGTCGCCCCCGGGTGGATTCCCACCGACCTGTTCACCACCAGCGCGGCCGCGCTCCGGCGAGCCGGGGGATCCGTCCCCGACGATCCCTCCCCCGTCGGCGGGAACATCCCGATGAACCGGCCGGGAGACGCACACGAGGTAGCGGCCGGAGTGTCGTTCCTCGCCTCGGCCGAGTCCGGCTACATCACCGGTGTCGTCCTGCCGATCGACGGCGGATACCTCGTCGGCTGACTGCCCGTCGTGCCGTGCCGCACGGCACCACTTGAGAAGGAAACGAACAATGTCACAACCCCATTCCCATCCGCGGGTAAGCGCGGCCGACCGCTACAGCGAGGTGTAGCCATGCATGTCACCGCCGATGCCGGCAAGTGCCGTGGTTACGGAAGCTGCATGCTCGAAGCCCCCGAGGTCTTCGACCTGGACGAGGACGACAACACGGTGATCCTGCTGCAGGAACACCCACCCGAGTCCCTGCACACCAAGACCGACAGGGCGATTCGGTCCTGCCCGGCCAAGGCGTTGGGAACCCGCGATGAGTAGGTTCCAGCGCATCGTCGTGGTCGGCGGTTCCCTCGCCGGAATGAACGTGATCCAGGAACTGCGGCGCCTCGGGTACCGCGGCGCCATCGCCCTCGTCGGCGAGGAGGACGTGCGATCGCCCTACGACCGCACCGAACTGTCGAAGAAGTTGCTCACCGGCTCGAGAGACCCGGACGACCTCTTTCTGCTGACCGAGGAGGAGATCGGCGACCTCGACCTCGATCTGCGCCTCGGACGCCGGGCGACATCGCTCTCGCTCGACCCGTCGCGGCACACGCTCACGCTCGACGACGGCACGGTTCTCGAATTCGACGCGCTCGTCGTGGCCACGGGTTCGAGGGCGCGGCGCCCGGCTTTCATGGGTGACCTCGCGGGTGTGCACGTACTTCGGACACTGCCGGATGCTCTCGCACTGAGATCCGAATTGGACAGTGCCCGCGACATCGTCGTGGTCGGCGCCGGGTTCATCGGCGCCGAGGTGGCGGCGAGCGTACGCACTCGCGGGCAGTCGGTGACCCTGGTCGATCCGCAACCGACGCCCTTGGGCACCGTTCTCGGTCCCACGGTCGGCTCCCATTTCGCGGACCTGCACACCAGCCACGGCACCAATCTCGAACTCGGAGTGGGTGTCCAGGAGCTGGTCGGTGACGGGCGCGTCACCGGGGTCCGGCTGACCGACGGGCGGGTCCTGCCCGCGGATCTGGTCGTCGTCGGAGTGGGTGGTTCCCCGGTGACCGAATGGCTCGACGGCTCCGGCGTCGAGGTGGACAACGGCGTCCTCTGCGACGACGGCGGGCACACCAACGTGCCCGGTGTCTACGCCGTCGGCGACGCTGCCCGCTGGTACTCGGACTACTTCGGGGCGCAGGTACGCAGCGAGCACTGGAACAACGCCACTCTTCAGGCGACGGTCGTGGCCGTGAACATCATTGCTGCCGAGAAGAAGTCGACGTTGTGCGCCGTGCCCAGTTTCTGGTCGGACCAGTACCGCAAACGCACCCAGATGGTCGGGTGCCCCCGGCCCACGGACGAGGTGTGTTTCGTCAGCGGCGGACCGGGCGACGAACGATTCGTCGCGCTGTACGGTCGCGACGACCGCGTCACCGGCGTCGTGTCGTTCAATTCCCCGCGCGGGTTGGTCAAATACCAGCACCTGGTCGCCGAAGGGGCGTCGTGGTCTGCGGCGACGTCGTCGACCGAGAACATCATTTCAACTGATATCCGTCATTGACAGCCGTCTGGTCCTCCCATCTCCCCAATTCCGTTGGGGACGGATAGATTCGGACCAACCGACAGAGACCTGAGTCACAGTGCGATCCGCGGCCGGGTGATCGTCCCGTCACCCAACCCAGGTGTGTCCTGTCGGATCTCGCAATCTCCCGCTCAGCCGGCTCTCCGGCAGGCCTGGGCACCGATGGAAGGAATCCCCTTGTCGACAATTGACGGTAGCGACGTCTACCAGGCGCGCTGGCGAATGCTCGCCCTGCTCGTTCTCGGCTACATCAGCCTGACGTTGAACTGGTTCAACATCGCGTCGGCCTTCACCCCCATCAGCGAGGACCTCGGGGTGAGCTTCGAGCAACTCGCGATGCTGATCGCGCTGTTCGTGCTCGGCTACGGTGTCGCCCACGTCCCGGGCGGCATCATCGCGGCCCGGCTCGGGATGAAGCGCACGCTCGTCCTCGGGATGGTGCTCCAAGGGGCCGGTGCAGCCCTGTCCGGTGTCGCGGTCGGCTTTCTCGACCTCGCCCTGTACCGGGTGATCGCCGGTGTCGGCGCGTCCATCTTCATCGCCGTCGCCGTCGCCGCGGTCAGTGTGTGGTTTCGTGAGCACGAGATCAACCTCGCATTGGGCATCGCGTGCGGTGCCGCATTCAGCACCGGCGTCGCGTTGGGTCTGTATGCGTGCATCTACGTGACCGACTTCGCGGGATGGCGCGGCATGCTCGCGATCTGCGGCATCGTCAACATCGTCCTGGCGGCGGCGGTGGCCCTGTGGTTCCACACCCCGCGCGGCGTCAGCGGACTCCACGGCGGCCGGATCAGCCGCGCCGGCCTGATCCGGGCACTGGTCGACAAGCAGCTGTGGATCTACGGCATCGCCATGCTCGGCGTGTACGGCGCCTACTTCACCGCATCGCAGCTGTTCAGCGAGTACGCGGTCGCGCAACGCGGCTTCACACCCGGCCAGGGCGGGCTGCTCGGCGCGATCTTGGCCCTCGCGGGAATCCCCGGCAGCCTGGTCGGTGGCAAGGTCGCGGATCTGGTCCGCAACTACCGATCCGTCATCGTCGTTCCCCTCCTGCTGATGGGGGCACTGATCGCCGCGATCCCCGTCGCCCCCGATGCCCTGCTGTGGTTCATCTCCTTCGCGATCGGATTCCTCTTCGTCTTCAGCTACCCGGCCTGGCTGGGTGTGCCCGCGGACCTGTCGAAGATCGACCCCGAACAGGTCGGCACGGCCGTCGGCGTGATGCTCACCCTCGCCGCGGTCGGCGGATTCGTCGTCCCCGTCGTGTTCGGGCACATCGTCCCCGATCACGGTTTCGCGGCCGGGTGGATTGCCGTCGCGGCGATCTCGGTGCTCACCGCCCTCGTGGGCCTGCTGGGCAGGAAGCGAGCCACCGAGCCCGTCGACGTGGACCACACACTCGCAGTCCGCTGACTGCGCACCTACCACCTCCCCTGTCGCACTGTGAGATCCAGAGTGCGACCGACCGAAAGAAATGAGGAAGTAAGCAGATGAGCAGAATCATCGACATCTCCATGGTCACCGACGGTGACCCCACCCTCGAGGGCAAAGGCGTCATCTTCGAGCCGCACTCGCTCGGCGCCGAATGGAACCAGGAACACTACGACATCGACCCGAATCACTGGCCGACGCCCGGTGCCGCGTTCGCGGTCGAACATATCGACATGAACTCGCACACCGGCACGCACATGGACGCACCGTGGCACTTCGGCCCGGTGATGGCGGACGGATCGAAGCCGAAGACCATCGAAGAGTGGCCGCTCGAGCGATGCATGGGCGACGGAGTCGTCATCGACATCAGTGATGCCGAAGACGGTGCGGAGGTCTCCCTCGAGGAAATTCAGCAGAAGCTGAAGGACATGAACTACACCATCAAGCCGGGCGACATCGTCTTGACGATGACCGGCAACGACAAGTATTGGGGGAAGCCGGAATACACCACCCGCGGTGGCGGCCCGAGCCGTGAGGCGCTGAAGTGGATCCTCGAGCAGGGGGTCACGGTCGTCGGTACCGATGCGTGGAGCTACGACCGCCCGTACGCCGCATGGGCCGCCGACTACCACAAGCACGGCAAGGACCCGCAGTACCTGTGGCCCTGCCACCTCCTCGGCCTCGAGATCGAGTACGCGCACATCGAGAAGCTCGCCAACCTCGACCAGCTGCCCCCACACGGGTTCAAGGTCATCGCGCTGCCCATCAAGATCGCAGGCGGCACAGCCGGATTCGTCCGCGCCGTCGCCATCGTCGACGAGGACTGATCGATGACCACAGTGGGCGACGACATGAAGTACGTGACCGTTCCCGGACTGCAGGCCGACGCCGCCTGGCACTGGGTGGCGGAAGCCGGGAATCTGGTGTTCACCTCGGGAGCGGTGCCGCACGACGAGTCCGGTGACATCGGTGCGGACCTCTCGGCGGGGGCGCAGGCGGACCGGGCGTTCGCGAACCTCGAGCGTGCCCTGCAGGCTGCGGGCAGTTCGATGGACCGCATCGTCAAGATCACCGGGTATCTCACCGATCCGGAGTCTCTGCCGGAGATTCGAACGGTCCGCGACAAGTGGATCCCGAACCGGCCGCCGTCGACGTTCGTGTACGTCGCCGGGCTGGTGGATCCGCGGATGCTGATCGAGTTCGAGGCGATCGCGGTCAAGGGCTAGACGTTGCCGGCAGGTCTTCTCCTCGGCGCCGAGGGGAAGACCTACCGGTTCCGCCAGCCCATCAGCTGCGACAGGGACTGGGCGAGCCCGAGGACCTCGTGAAGAACCAGATCTCGCGGCGGCATCTGCTCTCGATAATTGGCGATCGACACCGACGCCGTCACCTCGCCTGCCGCGTTCCGGATCGGCGCCGCAATTCCACCGGTGGCAGTGGTGACATCCCGATCGCTGGTGGCGTAGCCATCGGCGACGATCTGCTTCAGCTTGGCCCGCAACTCGGCGGGATCGGTGATCGTGTACTCGGTGAACGAACGCAGCGGCCCCTGGACGTAGGCGTCGATGAACTCGTCGGGGCAGTACGCGAGCAGAACCAGACCACGAGCGCCGGTGTGGAGAGGGTAGGCACGGTACGTGTTCGCGTAGGACAGGGTGGGAACGGGAATGCGGGGTTCGACGCTGGCAATGGCCACCGAAGAATGTCCGTCACGCTCGGCGATCTGAACGAATCCGTTGATGCGATCGGCGGCCGTCCGCATCAACGGTTCACTCGTCGTGAACAGGGGGTGGTCGCCGAGGTACGCGGAGCCGATGGCGAACATCCGGCGCCCGACGTAGTGCAGACCGGTCGTGTCGTCGCGGCGGACGAAGCCCTTGTCACGAAGATAGGTCAGTGTGCGGTGTGCAGTCGCCCATTTCGCCCCGGTGGCTTCGGCGAGTTCCTTCGCGCGCATGGGCTGTTCTGCGAGCAATTCGAGCATGTGCATTCCACGATCCATGCTCTGCATCGTGGAAATCTCGGACTTTTTTCCGGGCTCGTTGGCGCTGCTCACGCCCAGAATATACCATGCCGGCGATGTGAAATATGTTCCGGTTCAACTCGACCGGGGAATTGTGGATATCTCCCGCCGACTCGTCGCACGATCGGCGACGGCTCACATCCGACCCGCCGCTTGGCGAATGCCGCGACGAAGCCACCGGTGTCCGGGATCGTCGGAATGGCGGGGATGCCAGTACATCACCTCGGTGATCGGGGCCAACGCGACCGGAGGCTCGAGCAGCCGGATGTCGGCATTGCCGCGCAGGGCCCGCGCCAGTCGTTCGTACAGCACCGCCACCATCTGCGTTCCCTCCAGCAGAAACGGAGCAGCGACATAACTGGTCGTCGACGCTTCGACCCGAAACGGTAGAGCGATCGCGTCCAGTTGGGTCTCGGCGAAGGACGGCGGGATACCGCCGGTGGCGGACAGGTGCGGAAAGGCGCTGAACTGCTCACGCGACATCACCTCGCCCACGGCGGGATGGTCGCCCGCCACCACGCACACGTGCCGGTCGGTGAACAAGGGGGCACTGGCATATTCGGTTCCGACGTGTCCGACGATCTCCCGCGGAATGATCACGAGATCAGCTTGCGCCTTGAGCAGCGGATCGAAGTAATTCGATTGCGGTGCTGCAATATTGATGCGGACGCGGGGTGCCTCGGTCGCGATCGTGCGCAGGAACGAGCGCAAGAGCACCAGGGTGACGTAATCGCTCGCGTGGATGGTGAACGCCCGTGAGTCCGAGCCGGCGTCGAACGGTGCCCGGACAGCGACCAGCGTCTCGATGGACCCGAGGACGTCGTGGACCAGAAAACGGAGAGATTCGGCGAGCGGGGTCAGCGTCATCGCAGAACCCTCGCGAACCAGGAGCGGATCGTCGAAGAGCTTGCGCAGCCTCGACAATGTCCCACTCATCGCGGGTTGGCCGACCGAGAGTTGCTTGGCCGCCCTCGAGACACTCCGCTCGGACAGCAGTGCATCCAGTCCGACCAGAAGATTCAGGTCGATTCGATTCAATGCCCTGCGCATCGCGCCATCACCTTCTCGCCACCTCGGAAAAGCATGAGAACATCATTCGCAATGATACCGCGCATCGGCGCCACCTGGTCGCCCGGAAGCATCTGAATCGTCTGTGTGACGGTATCTTTGGAAACACGAGCGGTTCGACCCGCGATATCCGCGACACTGATCAAACCCGACTTCCTGCACGGCGCTGCTACGAAGAATCGGCCCGCGTTCCGCTCGCACGGGCCGGCCGAAGAAGTCGACACCACTTTGTTTGGAGTCTTTGCATGACAGTACGGGATGGTTGGGCGGTGCTCGACACCACCACAGCAACCGCAGTCGGGGTACGACCCGCGGGCGACGTCGTCATCGGCGTGGACGCGCGTTCGTTTCTGCACGCCGGACCGCAGATCGATCCGGGCGAGGTCGTGGGGCCGATGCGGGGCGCCATTCTCGGCGCGTTGGTGCTCGAGGGTGAAGCGTCAGATCTGGCCGGTGCCGCCGAGATCCTCGACGGCGGCGGCATCGACCTCCGGCCCTGTCATTCTGCATCCGCTGTCGGCGCGATGGCGGGCGTGGTTTCTCCCAGCATTCCGGTGGTCGTCGTGGAGGGCGGGGACGGACGCACCGCATACGCACCACTGAACGAGGGACTGGGCCGGGCACTTCGGTTCGGTGCGAACGATTCCGAAGTCCTCGAGCGCCTTCGGTGGATGAGCACGGTGCTGGCACCGGTCCTGGACGCCGCGCTGCGATCGATCGGCGGTATCGATGTCACGGCATTGCAGGCGGAGGGGCTGCGACGCGGCGACGAATGCCACAACCGGAACATCGCGTCCACGACGGCGTTGACGGTCAAGCTCGCTCCCGCGATCATCGAGTGCGCACCCGATTCCACAACCGCCGCCGCAATCGTCGAATTCCTCTCCGGCAATCCCCACACGTTCCTCGCCTTCTCGATGGCGGCGGCCAAACTGGTCGCCGACGCCGCACACGACTGCGG